>DATEZK010000068.1:0-7225 GCA_035255665.1 Candidatus Limnocylindria bacterium | reverse complement strand
AGTGGCGCGCGACGCGCGCGATCGTGCTCGGCTCGATCGCGCACGAGCTCGACCGCACGCTGTTCGGAACGACGTCAGCGGCCGCGAACGTCCTCGTGGCGCAGGGCTATCTGCGCGAATGGGCCGCCGACGGCGCGATCCAGCCGCGCGCGTGGGAGGACGCCGAGGAGATCGTGCCGCTCGTCTCCGGCGTCGTGATCAGTGAGGACGACGTCGCCGGAGACCTCAGCGCGCCGCGACGCTGGGCGCGGAGCGGCACCGTGTACGTCACGCTCGCGGAGCGCGGTGTGCTCGTGCTCGATCGCGGCTCCGAGACGACGATCCCCGGTTACCCCGCGGAGCGCGTGGTCGACCCGACCGGCGCGGGCGATGCGTTCGCCGCCGGACTCTCGATCGCGCTCGCGGACGGCCGCGCGCACGATGAGTGCGCCCGATTCGCGAACGCGGTCGCGTCATTCGCCGTGGAGGGCGTTGGGATGGAGAGCCTCGCGGACCGAGCGCGCGTCGACGCGCGGATGGCTCAGTCGTCGTCGGGGCGTGGCGGATCGGGATCGTCGGGCCTGATGAGGAACGCATAGTCGTCCTCGACAGGCCCGCCTAGCTCGAAGCCCTCGCGGGCCAAATCCTCGATCTCATCGGCGAATGCGCGGACCTGCTTCGCTGCTTCGGCCAGAGTTCGTGCGCCGTCCATCATCCACTTGGCGCGTAGGCAGACGTCGCCCGTCTCTCGGTACTGGCGCATGTACTCGGCCAGCTGCTTCTCGTCCATGCCCAATTGGATCGGCATGGACTTGCTACGCGGCCTGGTCGCGCAGCTCGATATCGCGGATCACCTGCGCCACGCGTGGCGCGCGGCCGACCTCGAGCCGGCGAGACGCATGCGACAGCGCGAAGCAGATGACGAAGTAGATCGTCGCGACGATCAGCAGCACCTCGATCGGATTGAAGAACTGCGTGTAGATCGTGCGCCCCTGCTTCAGCAGCTCGAACACACCGATCGTCCCGACCAGCGAGGTGTCCTTTATTACCGTCGTGAGCTGGGCCATCATCGCCGGCACCATCAGTCGCAGCGCCTGCGGCAGGATCACCGAGCGCATCGTCTGTGCGTGCGACAGGCCAAGGGCGCGCGCGGCTTCGGTCTGGCCGCGCGGCAGGCTCACGATGCCGGCGCGGATGATCTCGGCCAGGACCGCACTCGTGTACATCGAGAGACCGAGTACGCCTGCCCAGAACCGCGACAGGTCGAAGTCGGGCCCGAAGATCGGCCGGAAGAGATCTGACCCCTTGATGCCGAAGTACACGATGAGCAGCAGCACGGGGAGGGCGCGCACGCTCTCGATGTAGAAGATCGACGGCCAGCGGATCCAGAGTTTCCGCGACAGCCGGCCGAGCGCGAAGAGCAGACCGACCACGAACGAGAGCGCGACAGAGACGAGCGAGATGTAGATCGTCTCGCGTAGGCCTTCGAAGAAGAACCCCCAGATAGCCGGGTCGGCGAACATCGGCCACGTGTCGGGACGCACTAGTGGGCCACCAGAAGTCGCCGCTCGAGCGCGTTCACGATGATCCCGAGCGGGATGGTCAGGAGCAGGTAAAGCATGGTGGCCGCGAGGAAGGCCTCCTGCGCCCGGAACGTCCGTGACTCCACGATTTCCGCGGCGTACAGGAGCTCGGCGACGCCGATCGTCGACGCCAGGGACGTGTTCTTGACCAGGGCGATGCCGATATTGCCGAGCGGCGGGATGATCGAGCGGAACGTCTGAGGCAGCTGGACATAGCGGAGCATCTGCAGGTAGGTGAGGCCGAGCGAGCGCGCCGCCTCGATCTGTCCGCGATCTACCCCCAGGAGCCCACCGCGCACGACCTCCGCGACATACGCGCCGTGGTACAGCGCCATGCCCGTCGCGGCCGCGCGGAAGATGCTCTCAAAAGTGTCGGTCGAGAAGCGGAAACCGAGGGATCCGAGTCCAAGGAACCAGAAGAAGAGCTGGACGATGAGCGGCGTGTTGCGGAAGAACTCTACGTACGCGCCCCCGATCCAGCGGAGGGGAACGAGCGGTGAGACGCGCGCGAGCGCGACGAGCGTTCCGATGACGATCGCGCCGATGAGTCCGAGGACCGACATCTGGATGGTGAGCCACAGCCCGGTGAGGAAGAGCTCGGGGAACTCGAAGATGATCCCGCCCGGCATCGCTCAGGACAATAGAGAAAGGGGGCTGGCTTGGCGCCAGCCCCCTCTTACGTGGTTCAGGTCAGGCCGGGGTTAATCGTCCGGTGTTCGCTTCTTGTCGCCCGAGACGGGTGTGATGTATTGCTCGTAGAAGGTCGCCCACTTACCTGTCGTGATCAGCGTGATCATCGTCCGGTTGATGAAGTCCACGAAGCCGGTCCGGTCGCCACCCGCGGACTTCTTGACGCCGATGCCGTAGGGCTCGGCCGAGAAGTACTTGCCGACGATCTTGGTGTTCGGGTCCTGCTTGACGAGGCCGAACAGGATCGTCTCGTCGGTCGAGACCGCGTCCGCCTGGCCCTGTTGCAGCGCCAGGAGGCACGCCGGGTAGCTGTCGAGCAGCAGCGGGCGCGCGGCGTTGTTCGTCGCCGTCAAGATGTTCTTCTCGCTCGTCGAACCGCGCTGCGAGCAGATCGTCTTGCCCGCCATGTCGGCGGCCTCCTTGATGGTGGTGTTGTCCTTCTTCACGAGGATGCGCTGACCGGTGCGGAAGTAGACGTCGCTGAAGTCGATCTGGGCCTTCCGCTCGTCGTTGATCGTGAAGGTCTTGATGATGATGTCGGCTTTGTTGTCCGTGAGGCTCGGGATGCGCGTGGCCGAGACCACCGGCACCCATTCGATGAACTTCTCGACGTCCTCGCCCTCGCCGAAGATCGCCTTGGCGATCTCGCGTCCGATGGCGACGTCGAATCCATCCCACTTACCGGTCGCGGGCGTCTTCACGCTGAACGGCGTGTTGTCTTCCTGCGTCCCGATCCGGATCTTGCCTTTGGTCTGGAGCGCGTACTGGTACGTCGAGAGTTCGAGCCGCGGCTTCGTCGCGGCTTGGGACGCGGCGACGGTCGGAGACGGTGTCGCCGTGCCGCCAGTGCCGCAAGCCGTTGCGACGAACGCCAGAGTCAGACCCAGCGCGAGCGCGCGCGAAATGCCCCTCATGTGTTCCTCCTGCTCTTGTGGCCGCTAGTGCTTGATGACCTTGCTCAGAAACTGCTTCGCCCGCTCCTCCCGTGGCGAATCGAAGAACGCCGCCGTGGGCGAGTCCTCAATGATGCGCCCTTCGTCCATGAATACCACCCGATTCGAGGCTTCGCGCGCAAATCCGACCTCGTGGGTGATGACCAGCATGGTCATGCCCTCGTGGGCCAGATCCCGCATGACGTCCAGGACCTCCCGGATCATCTCCGCGTCCAGGGCGCTGGTCGGCTCGTCGAACAGCATGACTTTGGGGCCCATCGCCAGCGCCCGGGCGATCGCGACGCGCTGCTGCTGCCCGCCGGAGAGGCGCGTCGGGTGCTGGTCGGCCTTCTCCGGGATGCCAACCTTCTCGAGGAGCGCCATCGCCTTCACTCGGGCGTCGGCCTTGGACACGCCCCGCACTTTTCGGGGGGCCAGCATGACGTTCTCGGCCGCCGTGAGGTGGGGGAACAGGTTGAACGATTGGAAGACCATTCCGACGTCGCGGCGGAGCTTGTTAACGTCGACATGCGGGTCGTGGACCCGCAGGCCATCGACGACGAGCTCTCCGCTGTCGATCGGCTCGAGCTTGTTGATCGTCCGGATCATCGTGCTCTTGCCGGAGCCCGACGGTCCGATGACCACGACGACGTCGCGCTGATTCACCGTGAGGTTGATGCCGCGGAGCACGTGAAGCGGGCCGAAGTGCTTGTGGACGTCGCGGAACTCGATCACGAGCGCAATCTAGGCTCTAGGCTCGCCCGGTGCAGGAATTCTTCGCGTCAGCGCGTGCCGAGCTGGATCGCACGCGCGGTGTGACAGGCGTGGTGGTGCGCGAGGTCTCGGGCGAGGCGCTCTTCTCTCAGCGACCCGACGAGGTCTTTCCAGCCGCGTCGGTCATCAAGATCCCGCTCGTCATGGCCCTGTATGCCGACGCCGCGGAGGGCCGTCTTTCGCTGGAAGAGCGCCTGCCCGTTGGCGCCACCGTCGGTGGCACGGGCATCCTGGGCGACCTGCGCGACATTGTCGACGTCAGCCTCCGCGATCTGGCCATGCTGACGATCGCCCTGTCGGACAACTCCGCGACGAACCGACTCATCGAGCGGATCGGTCTCCCGCGGGTCGAGGAGCGTCTCGCCGAGTGGGGGTGCGTGCGCACCAAGCTCGCGCGTGGCATGTTCGACTGGGACGCGCAGCGGCGTGGGCTGGAGAACGTCGCTACGGCGTCCGAGATCGTGGCGCTACTCGAACGGCTCGTGTGCGGCGAGCTCGTGGACCGCGCGACGTCCGACGCGGTGATCGCGGTGCTCGAGCGCTGCCAGGACGACGCGATGCTTCGCCGCTATCTCGGAAAGGGCGTGCGCATCGCCAACAAGACCGGCACGCTCGCGGCAACGCGTAACGACGCCGCGATCGTGTTTGGGCCGGCGCGGACGGTGGTCGTGGCGGCGTTCATGCGCGAGGTCGCGGATCCTCTCGCTGCGGTGCACATCCTTGGTCTCATCGGTCGCGGTGCCGCGCGAGCGGCCGGTCTCGAGGTGCCGCCTCTTCCATTTGATGCTGCTGCTGGCGCATGATGCGCACGTGAAGAAGCAGACTCGGTCGCGCGCGAAACGTGCCACGCGCGCGCGGAGCATGCGACCGGTGGTCGCGGCGTCCGTTCTGGCGCTCGGGCTCGTCTGCGCGGCGGCATTCACGGGAATCACCGTGCAGGCCAATGCGCTCGAGCGCGCGATGGGTGTCCTGAACGACGAGATCGCCGCGGAGCAGGCGCGCCGGGCGGAGCTCGAGGCGTCGGTCGCGCAGAAGACGACGACGGACTACCTGATCCAGAAGGCGCAGGACTACGACTTCGTCAAACAGGGTGAGGGTTTGATCGCGGTGGAGCGCGCGGCGCCGTTGGCCAATGCGACGCATTCGGACGGCGGGCGAGCGAGCCGCGTCGCGCGCTGGATCGAGCTCTTCTTCGGAGCGCGTTGAAGCGTTAGAATGAACGTCGCGGGATGGAGCAGCGGTAGCTCGTCGGGCTCATAACCCGAAGGTCGCGCGTTCGAATCGCGCTCCCGCAACAGAGGCCCCGACACCGGGGCCTTTTCTTTTTCCGGTCCTATTGCACCGACGTCGCGTTTTCGATAAATGAGTCGCATGTGTGCGAAGTGCGATGCCGTACGCCGACCCTGAGAAGCGACGCGCGTACGGTCGTGACTGGATGAAGCGCAATCCCGAGAAGGCGCGAGCTGCGATGCGGCGTTGGCGCGCTCGGCATCCGGAAGTTCATGCTGCGCGGACGCGCGCCCGCTACGCGCAGGACCCAAAGCGATTCCAAGAACGGACCGACGCGAGCCCGAATCGACCTGCCGTACGCCGTGCGATGCATCAACGTCGGCGGGCGCGTGTCCTAGGAGCGGGACCGCACTTCACGGCCGCGGAATGGATCGCACTCGTTGAGGCTTATGGGAATCGCTGCGCTTACGACGGCAGACCGGGACCATTTCACGCCGACCACCGCCTGCCGTTAGACCGCGGCGGCACAAACGAGATTGCAAACATCCTGCCGGCGTGCGCGCGGTGCAACTTGCGCAAGCACACGATGACTGAGGAAGAATTCCGAGCGCTTCTCGCTGCCGAGGGTGCTGCGATGACGCCGCCGACCGTAGAATGAGTCGCTAGAGCCCCTTGGCTGGGTAGCTCAGTGGTAGAGCAAGGGACTCATAAGCCCTAGGTCGCGGGTTCAAGCCCCGCCCCAGCCACCGTGAGCCCTCCGCGAAAGTGACAGACATCCTTAGCGCCGTCCGCACATACGCGCGCTCCCGCGCGATCCTGCGCCCCGGTCCACTCCTACTCGCCGTCTCCGGCGGAACGGACTCGACCGCGCTCTGTCTCATTCTCGCTGAGCTACGCGAGGAGTTTGGACTCGTGCTCCACGTCGCGCACTTCGATCATCGCGCGCGCCCGCGCGCGGCAGCAGCGGACGCTGCGTTCGTCGCAGAGCTCGCGAATCACATCGGCGCGCCGGTCCGCATCGGTCGCGCAAACGCGGCGCCGAAGAGCGAGGACGACGCGCGCAACGCGCGCTACGAATTCCTGCGTCGCGTCGCGAACGAACTCGGCGCGAGCGCCATCGCGACTGGTCACACCCGGGATGATCAGGCCGAGACGGTGCTCCTCCATCTCACGCGCGGCACCGGACTCGCGGGCCTCGCCGGAATGCGACCCGAACGCGACGGAGTCGTCCGTCCGCTCCTGACGCTGGGACGTGCGGACACCATTGCGGTGTGTGCCGCCGCGGGGATCACGCCGCGTGAAGATCCGACGAACCATTCGCTGCGCTTCGCGCGCAACCGGATCCGCCATCGCGTGCTCCCGGAGCTGGCGAAGCTCAACCCCGAGGTCACCCTAGCCATCGCACGCCTCGCGGAGGCTGCCGCGACTGTCGCGGACATCTCCGCGGACCACGCGGCTGTGATCCTCGACGCGGCAACGAGCCAAAAAGGCCCCGAATACGACCAAGAGACCATCGCCCTGGATCGCCTCCCGAGCCACGCCGACGCCCGCACGGATGCACTGGCGCTCTGGTGGGAGCGCCGCACCGGCCGGCAGCTCGCCGCGCGCCACCGCGCCGCGCTGACAAAGCTGGCGGCATCGACAGACGGCTCGCGATCGCTCGATCTGCCCGGCGGACGCGCGCTTCGTGAATACGCGACGCTGCGCATCGTCGCTCGCGACCTGGGAATGGCGTCGACGGCTAAGAAGTTGCTAAGAGATGGACCCATCACGCTCGAGCGTGGCCGCGTTGCTGAATGGCACGGGTGGCGCTTCGCACTGGACGTGGAGATCGACGAGGCCGCGGAGCTCGCGCACCTCGACACGGATCGCGTCATCGTTCGCGGCCGCCGGCCCGGCGATCGAATGAGCGGACCGCGAGGCGCAAAGGTCCAGGATCTGTTCACTGACGCGAAGGTGCCGGCACGCGAACGAGATGACTGGCCGCTGGTAACCGCCGATGACGCAGTCCTATGGATCCCTGGCATCACACCGCCG
>DATEZK010000067.1:0-2899 GCA_035255665.1 Candidatus Limnocylindria bacterium | reverse complement strand
TGACGGACGGGCTCGTGATCGATCTGATCGCGATCGCTGTCGTCGTCGCTTCGGCATGGTCCCTGTGGCGCGACCGGCGGCGGACCTAGCGGCGTTCCGCGTCCTCGCGGCTCATCGTGAAAGCTGCCTGAGCATGTCGTAGAAGTCGGGGAAGGTCTTGCCGACCGCCGACCAGCCCTTGATCGCGACGCCCGGCACCTGCAGTCCGAGCACTGAGAACGCCATCGCGATCCGGTGATCGCCCGCAGAGTCGACGATCCCATCGTGCAGCGGCACCGGCTCGATGCGGATCGCGTCGCGGTACGCCCGCGCTCGTCCGCCGAGCGCCACGATGCCCGCCGCAACTGCGGCGACGCGGTCGCTCTCCTGCGCGCGCGTATGTGCGATGCCGGTCAGCTCCGTGGGCGTAGCGGCCTGCGTCGCGATCACGGCGAGGGTGGGGAAGGTGTCGGAGCAGTCCATGACGTTGGCGACGATGCCGTGGAGTCGCCCCTCGCGACGCACGGTCACGCTGTCGCCGTTGCGCTTGACCCGGCATCCCATGTCCTCGATCAGCTCGAAGAAGCGCGCGTCGCCCTGGCCGCCCTGCTCGACGCGAGCACGCGCATTCGTGATCGTCACCCATCCGCCAAGGATCGCGGCAGCCGCCGCGGGGTACGTCGCGGCCGTGACATCGCCCGGGATCTCAAACGAGCGCCCCTTCACCTTCTGCGGACCGATGACGAGCTCGCGCGCCGAGAGCCGCTCGACTCGGACACCGCGCGACGCCAAAGCTGAGACGGTCAGATCCACGAAGGGCGCCGACACGAGAGTGCCCGCGATCCGCAGGTGCAAGCCGTCGCGCATGCGCGCGCCGACGAGGAGCAGGGCCGACGCGAACTGACTCGACTCGTGTCCGGGCACCTGCACCTCACCGCCGGCGAGCGGGCCCCGGACCGTCAGCGGCAGTGCTTCCGCATCCACCTTCGCGCCGAGCGTTCGCAGCGCCGTCACCAGCGTCGCGATCGGACGCGTGCGTAGGCGCGGCGACCCGTCGAGGTGGACCTCGCGCGGTCCAAGTGCCGCGACTGCCGCGCCAAAGCGGGCGACCGTGCCGGCGTCCTGCGCGTCGACGATCGCGTCCTTCGTGGGCTGCGCGTCGCCCGCACCCGTCACCGCGATCGTGGCTCCGCCCAGACGGATCTCGTAGCCCATCTCGGCGAGCGCGGCCGCCATGGCGCGGACGTCGGCCCCGGGATCGAGCGGACCCAGCTCGAGGCGCGAACGCCCGTGCGCGATCGCGGAAAGAACGAGCTCGCGGTTCGCGATGCTCTTGGAGGCCGGCACGCGGACGCGCTTGTCGACGAGGGCGTGGCGTACCGGCGCGATCGGGTGGATGTCCTGCACGGGGATGCGAGGATTATGTCGGGAAGCAGGATGTACTCGCCTATGGAGCGCCTCGGTCAAGCGGTCGTCGTGATGGTCGGCCTCGTGTTCGCCCTCACGGTCGGCGGCTTCATCCTGCGCGGTGGCGGGCCCGTTGATGTCGTTGTCGGAGCGACGCCGACACCGTCCGCGTCGCCATCCGGCAAGGCACCCGAGGTGAAGTTCACGCAGGACACTTGCTGCACCCAGACCGCCCGGTGGATGCGCGCCTCATGGGAATCGAGCGCGAGCGCGCAGAAGGCGGCCCTTCTGCTCACGCCGGACCCCGGCTTTCCGTGCGCCTCGACGCTCGACGCTTCGGGCACCAAAGGCGCGCTCAGCTGCGGAGGATTGCTTCAACCCTCGACCGACTACGTCGCGGTCCTCACGCTCACCGTCGGCCGCGATGCGTTCCGCTACGAGCAGAAGTTCAAGACGATGGGCAACCGGCTCGCCGACGTGAAGTGGTTCACCGAATTCGAGAATCCGACGGGCGATCCGCTCGCCTGCGCAGCCGCCAGCATCCGCATCGTGCAGAACTACACCGCGAAGCAGGACCCGATGACGGCGGAGCAGATCCTCGCGGCGGCCAAGCCCTACAACAAGAGCCGCGACCCGGGACTCGATCCGGTCGCGATCGCGACGATCCAGAAGCGGCTCGATCCGAACAACAACTACCACTACTACCGCTTCGCGACGCGCGAGGAAGCGACGAAGTCCGCTGTCTACTGGCTGGTGCGAAGCGCGAAGCCGGTGCATGTCATCTCACTCGCGGGGCAGCACGATCCGCTGCTCATCGGATTCACCGGCGCGTTCGGGACCTGGTACGACGATCCCGGGAACACGATCACGCAGATGATCGTGCAGGACCCGCAGCGCGGCGATATGCGCCCCGAGACGGCTAATCGCCGGCCAGACATGTACCGCACACCCGGGTTTCAGAGCGGCCAGCCGCTCGGGCTCGACGAGTGGTACGGCAACGAGTGGTGGCTGCGCTTTCCCTATGCACCCTCGGTCTCCGGGGTGAACATCGATCGCAACGACGGCGCGTACCCCGCGCCGCACTGGGCGGGGAAATTCGTGCTGCTGGTCGACGATGGTGATGCCGAGTGGCCTTCCGATCGCGAAGGCCGGGTGAAGTGGGTCTAGCGAACGCCGACTGCGTCTTCTGCCGGATCGTCGCCCACGAGGCACCAGCGACGATCCGTTTCGAGGACGATGACCTCGTCGCGTTCGACGGTGAGCCAAAAGCGACCCCTTTTCACGTGCTGGTCGTCCCTCGCCGCCACATCCGTTCTGTTGCTGAACTCACGGACATCGACCTAGCGGGTCGACTCGTTCTCACCGCCGCGCGTATCGCAAAGGACGCTGGCGTAACGTCCTTCCGGCTCGCGACGAACGCTGGCGCTCCGCTCCAGGACGTCTTTCATCTCCACTGGCACGTCATGGCAGGCGACAAGATGGGACATCCTGCGGGCATTGCGTTCTCGCGGAA
>DATEZK010000066.1:0-7738 GCA_035255665.1 Candidatus Limnocylindria bacterium | reverse complement strand
TGTTTCTCGGGATCGGTGTCCTTCTCGAGCGGGATCACGCGCTCCCAGATCCGTTCGCGCAGCTCGGCGTCGTCGACGATGCGCGCCTCGCCATAAAAGCGGAGGGACCGCTTGTCGCGCGTGAGGTTCCGCACCAGCACGGCGACGCGCGGGTTCGCGCGGACTCCGGCCTCGGTCTCGGCGTGGCCGCGCTCCCACCACGCGAGGTGGTCGGTGTCCCACACCATGAGGCTCCCCTTGAGCGCGACGTCGGGTTGCCCGTCATTCGCCGTCGCGACGACGCCGGTGCTCTGACCCCGCTCACCATCGGTGCGGGCGTTGTCGACGATCTCGGAGAACTGGGTGAGGTCGACACTGGTGACGGGTGGAGCGGCGGCCATCGCCGGCGACGCTAGCACGGGCGGCTGAGCGAGAATCGAGGCATGGCCAGTACGTCCATCGAGAAGCGCGCGGCTGAGCTGCGGGAGCGGATCGAGAAGGCGAACTACGAATACCACGTCCTCGATACGCCGACGATCGCCGACCAGGCGTACGACGCGCTGATGCGCGAGCTCCAGGAGCTCGAGGCCAAGCACCCCGAGCTCGTCACGCCGGAGTCGCCGACGCAGCGCGTCGGTGCGCCCGCCTCGAACCGCTTCGCTCCGGTCGAGCACGCGCATCCCATGCTGTCGCTCTCGAACGCGTTCGACGAAGCCGAGTTCCGCGCGTTCGACCAGCGCGTGCGGAAGGGCCTCGGTCGCGAGGACATCGGATACGTGTGCGAGCTGAAGATCGACGGGCTGGCGATCAACCTGACCTATCAGGACGGACGATTCGTGCAGGGCGCGACGCGCGGCGACGGGACCGTCGGCGAGGACGTGACCGCGAATCTCCGGACGATCAAGTCGATACCGCTCACGTTCCTCGAGAAGGTGCCGGGCCGGGTCGACGTGCGCGGCGAGGTGTATCTGCCGACCGCGTCGTTCGAGGCGACGAACAAGGAGCGCGCCGAGCGCGGCGAACCGACGTTCGCGAATCCGCGCAACGCCGCGGCCGGAGCGGTGCGGCAGCTTGACCCGGGCGCGACATCGAAGCGCAACCTCGCGATGTGGTCGTACTCGGCCGCCGGGCTCGAGGTGAAGTCGCAGCACGAGCTGCTCGAGCGGCTGCGCGCGCTTGGCGTCCGGACGAACCCGCACTGGACGCGCGCGAAGGATGTCGAAGAGGCGCTCGCGTTCATCGAGAGCTGGAAGGAGAAGCGGCACGAGCTCGACTACGGCACCGACGGTGTCGTCGTGAAGGTCGACCGCATCGAGGATCAGGAGAAGCTCGGCTACGTCGCGCACAACCCGAAGTGGGCGATCGCGTTCAAGTTCCCGGCCGAGCAGGCGACGACCACGGTCGAGGACATCAAGGTCTACGTCGGACGGACCGGCGTCCTCACGCCGGTCGCATGGCTCGCGCCCGTACTTGTCGGTGGAACCACGGTGCGCCGCGCGACGCTGCACAACCTCGACGAGGTGCGGCGCCTGGACGTGCGCGTGGGCGACAGCGTCATCATCCAGCGCGCCGGCGACGTGATCCCAGAGGTGCTGCGCGCGGAACACGACGCACGCGCGAAGGACAGGTCGTATCCGGAATTCGCGATGCCCGAGCGCTGCCCTGAGTGCGATGGCGCGGTCGAGCACGCCGAGGGCGAGGTCGCGTACCGCTGCGCGAATCCCGACTGCCCGGCGAAGACCGGGCAGCGTATCGGCCACTTCGTGGGGCGCGGTGGTTTCGACATCGAGGGCATGGGGTGGGCGCTCATCACGCAGCTCCAGGAGAAGGGCCTCGTGACGAATCCAGCGGACGTGTTCTTCCTCACGAAGGAGCAACTGCTCGAGCTCGACCGTTTCGCCGAGAAGAGCGCCACGAACATCTACGAGCGCATCCAGAACGCGAGACGCAGGCCGCTCGGACGGATGCTGAACGCGCTCGGCGTGCCGCACCTCGGCTGGACGACCGCGGAGGATCTCGCGCACTGGCTCGCGCCAAAGCTCCCGAAGGATCCGACGTTCGGTGACGTGTTGCGGGTCGCGCGCGCGGCTACTGCGGACGAGCTCCAACAGATCGACGGCATCGGCGATGTCGTCGCGCGCAGCATCAGCGAACATTTCCAGAAGCCGGAGGAGCAGCGATTCCTCGAGCGGCTCAGCGAAGCGGAGTTACATCCGATCCTGCCCGCTGCGCGTCCCGTTGCGGCCGCGAGCGGTCCGTTCGCGGGGAAGACCGTCGTCTTCACAGGAACGCTCGAACGTCGCTCGCGCGAGGAAGCGGAGGCGATCGTGCGCTCGCTCGGAGGAAAGACGACATCTTCCGTCAGCGCGAAAACAGATCTGCTCGTCGCGGGACCCGGCGCGGGCAGCAAGCTGGAAAAAGCACATCAGCTGGGTGTCAAAGTGGTGGACGAGGCGACCTTCGACGCTATGCTCCGTTAGGCATTCAGGAAGGGGTTCAGACGCACTTGTACCAGCCGCAAACGCAGACACGGCCCGTGGCACCTGCCGCCTCCGCGCCCGCGATGCACGCGGAGATGCCGGCCATCCCGCTGCCGCCCGAGCCGCAGACGATCGAGCAGACGGGTCTGACGCTCGGCTTCCTCGCGGACCTCGCTTTGAAGACGCTCTACCTGCGCGGCCAGATGTCGATGGCCGATCTCGCGGGCGCGCTCGGTCTCGGCATCCAGGGCGTGACCGACAAGATCATGGATTTCCTCAAGACCGAGCGTTTGGTCGAGATCCGCGGTGGCGCGGGCCTCTCGTCGGCCTCGTACCAGTTCGTGATCGTCGAACGCGGCTCGCAGAAGGCGCAGGAAGCGCTCGCGCGTAGCCAGTACGTCGGCAAGGCGCCGGTGCCGCTCGCGACCTACATCGCCGCGGTGCAGCGCCAGTCCATCTCGAACATCCACGTCACGCCCGAGGACCTCGCGCGCGCGTTCGCGCACATGGTCATCCCGCGCGAGACGCTCGCGCAGCTCGGGCCCGCCGTGAACTCCGGCAAGTCGATCTTCCTGTTCGGCCCGCCCGGCAACGGCAAGACCACGATCGCCGAAGTGCTGGTCTCGCTCCTTAGAGGTGAGGTCGTCCTGCCGTACGCGGTCGAGATCGACCAACAGGTCATCAAGATCTTCGATCAGGTCTACCACCGCCCGGTCATGGAGCAGGCCGCGTCCGACCGGCTGCGCTTCGACCACCGCTGGATCATCAGCAAGCGGCCCATCGTCATGACCGGTGGCGAGCTCACGCTCGAGACGCTCGACCTCATCTACGACGAGACCTCGAAGTTCTACGAGGCGCCGTTCCAGATGAAGGCGAACGGTGGCATCTTCATGGTCGACGACTTCGGTCGTCAGCGCGTCTCGCCGAAGGACCTCCTGAACCGCTGGATCGTTCCGCTCGAGAAGCGCGTCGACTACCTCACGCTGCACACCGGCAAGAAGATCGAGATCCCGTTCGACATGCTCATCATCTTCTCGACGAACCTCGACCCCGCGGACCTCGTCGACGAGGCCTTCCTGCGGCGCATCCGCTACAAGATCGGCATCGAGGCGCCGACCGTGGCGCAGTACGAGGAGATCTTCAAGCGCATGTGCGCGCGCAAGAACATCGAGTACCGCGCCGAGTCGATGTCCCAGATCCTCGCGATCTACCGCACGAAGAACATCGGTCTGCGCTCGTGCCACCCGCGCGACATCATCGAGCAGCTCATCGACACAGCGCGCTTCCTCGGCCAGCCGCCGGCGCTCACGTCGCAGCTCGTCGAGATGGCGTGCGAGTCGTACTTCGTCTCGCTCGATCCCAGCGGCAACCCAAAGGACTGATAACCCGCCACTAAATGGGACTCGGCGCGCTCAACGACGGCCTCGCACCGACGCCGCCGATGGGGTGGAACTCCTGGAACCGCTTCGGCCCGTTCGTGTCCGATCAGCTCGTGCGCGAGACCGCGGACGCGATGATCGAGAGCGGCATGCGCGACGCCGGGTACCGCTACGTCGTCATCGACGATGCGTGGGAAGGCAGTCTGCGCAGTGACGACGGCCAGCTCGAGACGAACCTCTGGCGCTTCCCGAACATGCACGGCCTCGCGGCATATCTGCACAAGCGCGACCTGAAGTTCGGCCTCTACACCTGCGCCGGCGACCGAACCTGCCAGGGCTATCCCGGAAGCCGCGGGCGCGAGTTCGTCGACGCGCGCCGATTCGCATCCTGGGACGTGGACTTCATGAAGATCGACTGGTGCCACACCGCGGGGATGGACGCGCGCGCCGCGTACGCGACGTGGTCCGAGGCCATCAGCGCGGCACGCCGGCCGATGGTGCTTTCGATCTGCGAGTGGGGCCGCAACCGGCCCTGGGAGTGGGCCGGCAGCGTTGGGCATCTGTGGCGCACGTCTGGCGACATCGCCGACCGCTGGGACAGCCTCGTCGACATCCTCGATCGCCAGGCGGGGCTCGCTGATTTCGCAGGGCCTGATCACTGGAACGACCCCGACATGCTCGAGGTGGGGAACGGCGGGATGACCGACGTCGAGTACCGAGCTCACTTCTCGTTGTGGGCGATCCTCGCGGCGCCGCTCATGGCGGGGAACGACGTGCGATCGATGACCGATGCGACGCGCGCCATCCTCACCGCGCCCGAGGTGATCGCCGTCGACCAGGACCCACTCGGGCGCCAGGGCAAGCGCGTGAACATGGCGAAAGGTGTCGAGGTCTGGGTGCGCGAGCTCGCCGGCGGCGCACGCGCGATCGTGCTGCTCAACCGCGGCGAGACTCCCGCGCGCGCAGAGGTCACGTGGGATCTCCTCGGCGGCTCGCGCTCGCACACCGCAGTCGTGCGCGATCTCTGGGAGCGCCAGGACGTCGGCCAGCGGGCAGAGGGCTACGACGTCACGCTCGCGCCCCACTCCGCGGCAATGCTGAAGGCGACGCGTGTCGTAGGCTGAGTCGTATCGGAGCGAACGGACGATGACGGTCGCACAACTCCTGGCTTTCCAATATCGCCGCACGCAACAGCGCATCCTTCGCGTCGCGGAGGAGCTGGACGACGAGCAGCTCCGACGGACCTGGCCACACGCGAACTCCATCGGCTTCGACGTGTGGCACTGCGCGCGCTGGGCGGACCACCTGCAGTCGATCCTCCCGGACGCGACGCCTGCTCTCCGGACGCGGCTCGGCCGGCGCGACGAACTCTGGCAGCGAGACGGGCTGGCTCGCCGCTGGTCATTCCCGGCCGAGCTTGGGCAGGTCGAGACGGGAATGGGCATGGACGAATCGATCGCTGCGTCGCTTCCGCTCCCACCGAAGGCCGCTCTGCTCGATTACGTCCGCGCCGCCTTTGATCTGTCGGCGGACGTGGTCGATCGCCTCGAGGATGCGGACCTGCCGGTCGACGCGACGATCGATGACGCGCGAGCGCCGTGGCTGAGCGGCCGTGCCGACAAAGGACCAGTGGGGAATTGGGTGCTGACGTACGACGGACACGCGAACCGGCACCTCGGCATGATCGAGCTGCGTCGCGGTCTGCTCGGTATGCGAGGAACGGCGACCGTGTAGCGGGCAGAATGCCACCGTGCGCGAAACGGCGGCGGAGCTGAAGGCGCTGCAGGACCTCATCGATCGCAGCCACCAGCGCATCGGCCCGCACATGAAGGCGATCACGGAACCGCGCAAGTACGCGCTCAACGCCAAGCAGGTCGTGAAGCTGCTCGACGGGATGAAGACCGTCGCCGTCGCCGCGCCGGCGCCCAGCGGCGATCCGCTCGTCGCCCCCATGGACGGCTGGTTCCTGCACGGGAAGTTCTTCTTCAGCTCTGGCGGCGAGTCGATACGCATCAAGGGGCTGCGCAAGCGGCCGCGCGCGAGCATCGCGTACTTCGAGGGCGAGAAGTTCCTCATCAACGCGCACGGACCGGTCGTGCTGATGTTCAAAGGGCATCCCGACGTCGCTGAGATCGATGCCACGTTCAGCAAGCACTACGGCGGCAGCGCGTTCGACTGGAGCGACGAGGGCGTGTACGTGCGGCTCGACGCGGATCGCTTCTATACGTACTCGCGCACGCCTAAGGAGTTCCCCTCCTAGCGGACGCGCCGGTCGTAAAGCCGGGCGTGCGGAACGATCGCGAGCCACCGCGGCGCGAGCGCGCGCCACAGTCGCAGCGCTTCGATCGTGAACCGGAAGAAGAGGCGCTCCGCCGTACCCCAGCGAAGCTCGAAGGCCGTCCGCAGCGAGGGTGGTAGCTGTCCGGCCGTGATGACGTCGGTCGGCCAGTACACCGCGTCTGGCAGAACGGCGAATGGATGGAGCACCGTCCGAGCGACGAGTCTGCTCGTCGTGTCCGGAACGACCGCGGTCGCGAGCATGTCCCGCTCGTAGCGCTCGAGGTCGCCGATCGTCTGTGGAAAGAGCTCGTCGGGCACACCGAGCTCGCGCGCGAACACCTTGCCCTCGTCCCAGTACCGCTGACGGTCTGACGGCGGGAGCCTGCCGGCGACGAGCTCGTACCAGCGCAGCGACGTGAGTACCAGCGTCGCCTGGACCCAGAGGAGCAGCTCGGGATCCTGCGCGCGGTAGTGCTGACCATCCTGAGCGGTGCCACGCACCGAGACATGACGTGCGTCGATGCGCCGGAGCGCGCGCCGTGCTCGCGCCGTGGTGCCGAAGACCGCGTCGAGCGATGTGTTCGCGGTGCGGTGGAAGCGGCCGAACGGATCGCGCCGGAAGTCCGAATGTTGATCGACGCCTGCGGCCACGAGCGGATGCGCGATCTGCAGCATTACCGCCGCGGTGCTGCCCAGCGCGAGGAACAGCTCGCGATTGAGCCGCCGCGCCACCGCATCGCGCGGGAGGATGCCGATGTCCGCCACACTCGGAGTGTGAGCCTGTTGCGTTCGTTCGGCTTCGCGCTCGAAGGCGTCTCATACCTGATACGCACACAGCGCAGCGCGCAGATCGAGATCGCGATCGGTGCGGTCGTGATCGCGCTCGCCGCGTGGCTGCGGATCACCGCGCTCGAGTGGGCGGTCCTCGTCCTGGCGATGGCGCTCGTCCTCGCACTCGAGGCGCTCAACACCGCGATCGAGCTGACCGTGACCATTGCTTCGCCGGAGCGCCATCCGCTGGCCAAGGCCGCGAAGGACGTATCGGCGGCCATGGTGCTGATCGCGGCGATCGCCTCTGTCATCGTCGGACTCGTCATCCTGGGTCCGAGGCTGCTCTGATCACGAATCTGTTTTTCCCCCTCGGTGCTAGTATCCTAGTAAGTTAGATGCCGGAGGACGAAGTGCGGCAGTTCAACGTGTATCTGCCGGTCGAGCTCATTCGCGACGTTAAGCACGTCGCGATCGACCGGGAGATGAGCCTGTCCGCGCTCGTCGCCGCGGCGCTGCGCGAATACCTCGACCGGGACAAGCGCAGGAAGGGGAGATAGCGATGGCGGTAGGCAGGCTCCACCACATCTACATCGAGACGCACAACTGGGGAAAGAGCGTGGCCTATTGGCGCGAGCTCGGCTTCGAGCTGGACGAGGATCCTGGGAAGACGTCGGCACTGCTACGGCCGCGCGGGGGAGGACCCTACATCTATCTCGCGGAGATACCGGACGAGCACGAGCCGAAAGTCGAGCTCCATCTCGCGGCGAACGACGAGGCGACGCCCGGTCGACCCGTCGAGGTCGTGTCTCCGTTCGCGCCAACGCACTGGGGCACCCGTGAGATGGCCGT
>DATEZK010000065.1:0-4518 GCA_035255665.1 Candidatus Limnocylindria bacterium | reverse complement strand
GGCAGACAAACAGAGTGCGCACGGCGCGCCCATGAAAGGTCCCATTCATCCCACTTCATTGAACGAGTCCCGGACAAAAGTCGTTATGAGAAACGAGTCCCAGGACGAATGGCTGGTTGGGTAGGCGCCGCCCGCCCGCGGCGCACCACCTCAGAAGGGCGGAGTTACTTCTTCTTCGCCTTCTTTGCCTTCTTGGCCTTCTTCTTCGCTGGCATTTGGGTTCACCTCCTTCCCACTGTGCTTTTCGACAGCTCTAAAAGAGCCGCCGCTGCCTGCCCGCCAGACGTCCCGTCTGGCTGGAGCGAGCGAGCCATTCTTCGAACTCTTTGCGGGGGATCCGCCAGACCCGGCCGACGCGCACCGCCGGGATACGGGACGGGTCGGAGTCGTCCACCGCGCCGAGCCGGCGCAGGATGGTCGTGGGGTGCACGCGGAGGCGCCGCGCGACCTCGTCCGTGGTCAGAAACTCGTCGTCCACTGCGGCTCCTGCGTTGGGGTGTTGAGTGAGCGTCACCTGCTGCGATGCAGTTTGGCTGCACTGGCTGCAATGTCAAGTCCTTTGACGGCTCGGCCGACGATTGCGAGAGCGCGGCGGAGCCTTACACGGTTGTCCGGCTGGTTCAGCCACCGCGAAGCGCCGCTCGGATGCGGCAGCGGGATGAGGACGCGATCGCCGTCGGTTCGGCTCTTGCCCACGACCTCACTCAGCGGCAGTCGTCCCCAGAAACGTTCGATCGCGAGCGTTCCGACGAGCAGGATCACGCGCGGTCGCACGAGCGCGAGCTCCGCCTCGAGCCACGGCGCACACAGAGCGACCTCGGGTGGAGAGGGTCGACGATCCCCTGTTCCGCTCGCGGCTTTGCCGGGAAAACACTTCGTGATCGACGTGCGATACGGGAGATGCGCTTCATCGATGCCGGCCTGCGCGAGCCAGCGCCGAAGCTCTGCGCCCGCGCGTCCCGAGAACGGCAGACCCGTCGTGAGCTCGACCGCGCCAGGAGCCTGGCCGATGATCATCACGCGATCGCTCGCCTTGCCCGCCACGATCGGGAACGCCGCAGGTAGGTAGCCCACATGGACACACTTCGTGCACGCACGGATGCGCGCATGCAGACGTGCGAGTGCGCGCTGTGAGCTGCGGATCACGCCGCGACCGTGCGCGTTCGTCGCACTAGACTGATGGTCCGCACGGGGTGTAGCGCAGCCTGGTAGCGCAACAGTCTGGGGGACTGTAGGTCCCGGGTTCAAATCCCGGCACCCCGACACGACACCACGTCACGATTAGGACGCAGGCGGGATCGGGTCCCCTTCCGGCGCGGCGAGTCCGAGGAAGTCGCGCGTGAAGTCATAGAGCTTCTCGCGATCCTCGCGTAGCGCGGGTCGTAGCCCGTAGTGGTTGATGACGCGGATCTGCTGCGCGAGCCACTCGCTCCAACACTGCGCGCAGACGCGCTGCTCGATCTCGTCGCCGATCGCGCCCGGCAGCACGCGGCCCGCGCCCGCTCTCGTCTGACCGCAGCGCGCGCACGTCACGTCCGCGATCTCTAGCTCCTCACCCGGCCGGCCCGCCCGAGTGGCGCGTACCGGAAGGCCGCACGCCCGACGATGTCAGTGAGCGGCACGTCGCCGAAGTAGCGGCTATCGGTGGAGTGATCTCGGCGGTCACCCATCACAGTGACCTCGCCATCGCCCACCGCGGCGACGCGTTTCAGCAGCAGATGCTTCGCGTCACGCGGGTCGCGCAGGACGACGACCTCGCCGACGCGCGGCTGCCGGCGCGGCGGGAGCACAAGAAGCCAGTCCCCCTCCCGCAGCGCCGGCTCCATGCTGTGGCCGGCGACGGCCACGCGCCAGGGTCCGCGTCTCACTTCTTGGTCGCTCTCACTTCTTGGTCGCGTAGAACATGTCGCTGATCTCTTTCACCGCGGCTTGCAACTCCGCGGCCGCGGCGGCGTCGACGTTCTGCTTGTTCTTGGAGCAGAGCTTCGCGGCCTTCCAGAACGTGTCGTGCAGCTTGGGGAACTTCTCGAGGTGCTCGGGCTTGAAGTAGTCGCTCCAAAGGATCTCGAGCTCCTTCTTGCAGATCTGGGCGTGCTCTTCCTTGACCGTGATCATGCGAACGAAGTTGCCGCGCGTCGTGAAGTCGGTCGCGCTCGGCTGCAGCGCGCTGATCTTCTCGACCATCTTCGCGACCGTGTCCGCGGCGACCTTCGCCGCTGTCGGGTCGTAGATACCACAGGGGATGTCGCAGTGAGCGTGAACAACGGTTGAGGGCTTGAAAAGGCGACCGAACACAGAAAACTCCTTGGAACCTAATGAAGAGCTGCCAGCCCCGTGGGGGGCGGGCGCACCTCCAATGTATCCCTGCTCAGGGCGCGACGTCGTCCAGCACGATGTCGATCTCGACGGCACCACTCGCGTCGATCTGCATCTCGCGGCCCACGAGGTTCCCGGGAAAGCGTGGCGGGAACACGTCGACGTAATAAACGCCGGGAACAACGACGACCTCGAACGCACCCGTTCCGTCCGTCGCGCCCGCATGCTCCACCTCGCGTGGATCGCCGAAGTTGATCGTGGCACCGACCGCCGGCACACCGCGCTTGTCTTTGATCGTGCCCTTCACGATCACGCCGCGGCGAACGACGAGATCCACCTCCACGTCGCCCGTGCCCAGACGGACCTCATCGGCCTCGACCCAGTTGCGCTTGCGATCCAGGTACTCGGCGATGTAGCCGCTCCCAGCGGGCGGTACGACGTTGATGATGTACGTCGATGGACGCGTCGTCACCGCATACGAGCCGTCGAAACCGCTCGGCCGGCAAATGCGACCGGTCGTGAACGCTGTGTCGACGCAGACGTAGACGTCGGGCACCGGCTCACCAGACTCGTTGCGCACGCGCCCGCGGATCTGCGGCCCGTTGGGCAAGGTCATGTTCAGCGTCGCGTCGGCGCTGAGGTCGAATGGTGTGGCCTGGAAGCCCTCGAGCACACGGTCATGCCAGAGGCCAGTGGCTCGGACGCGATCCGGTGGCAGCGCCCACACCCAGTACTCGCCGGGAACCCGTAGCGCCGAATACGAGCCATTCTTGTCGGTCCGCTCGCATTGCCAGCCGATTGGGGCGGCGAGCGTTCGAATGCAGACCTGCGCGTCCTCGATCGTCGCACCAGCCACGCGCACCGTGCCACGCAGCACGACGCCGGGCTCCAGCGCGAAGTCGATGTCGCCGACGTCCGACGCTCGCGCGTCGATGAGCGCTGCATCGTCCTCGAGATAGCCGCCTCCCGCCCACATCGGAACGAGCTTCGCACCTGGTGGTCCCTCGACGTCTAGGCGGTAGAGATCCGCACGCGTCTCGATCGTGTACTTCCCGTCGGTGCCCGTGCGCGCGCACTCGATGTTCACCCGCGTGATCGGATGCGCGCATGCCTGCGCGCGCGCGACCGGTGCTCCGACCGCGTTGCGCACCACGCCGCTGATGCGGATGCGTGCGGGGAGCCCGATCCAGAGCGCCGTGTCCGCACTCGTGACGTCGACGACGCGGTTGTCGGTCATCCAGCGTGTCGCGTCAGGTCCCTCCACGCGCAGGTGATACGTCGAGGGTGCGACCGTGAACGTCGCGGTGCCGTCGTTCGCGGTTTCGACGCAGCGCTCGCCGCCGCGCACCGTCCCGGCGCAGACGTGCGCACCGGGCAGCGGCGGGCCGGTCGTGTCAAGGTCGGTGAGACCAGTGACGAGTACGCGTAGCGCCAATTGCGCGACCCCAGGCGGCACGGGACTCGGGGTTGGCACACTCGACTGCGACGTGACGCAGGCAGCGAGGAGCAAGGGCGCGAGGCGGATGAGCGCGGCGACGGATCGCCTACGTCCTGACAGCGTCACGCGTGCCTAACGCTCAGCGCGATGAAGGGGAACGTGCCGAGCTGTCGTCGCGCCGCGCGGCGACCGTGCTCGCGATGAGGCGCGAGACCTCCGCGAGCGGTCCCGCGACCTCGTCGCCTCGCTCGCGTTGCATCAGGTCGCGCATCGCCTCGCGGATCGGCTTGCCCTCGGAGAGCACCAGATGGGTCTGCTCGGTGATCGGCATCGTCACGCCCGCTTCCCGCGCGGCGCGGTAGGTCGCCTCCGCGGTCGTGACGCCTTCCGCGACCTGCCCGCCAAGCCGCTGGCGGATCTCCGCCAGCGCGAGCCCTTTCGCGAGGAGCTCTCCGACCGTCCGGTTGCGAGAGTGCTTGCTCATGCAGGTCACGACCAGGTCGCCGACGCCGGCGAGCCCAGCGACGGTCAATGGGTTCGCCCCCTTGGCGAATGAGAACCGCGCGATCTCGGCGAGCCCACGCGTGATGAAGCCGGCCTTGGCATTGTCGCCGTAGCCCATGCCGTCGATCGCGCCAGCACCAAGCGCCACGATGTTCTTGAGCGCGCCTGACAGCTCGACACCGACCACGTCCGAATCCGTGTACGCGCGGAACATCGGCGTGCCGACGAGCGCCTGGAAGTGTTTCGCGGTCTCGGCCGAG
>DATEZK010000064.1:0-4434 GCA_035255665.1 Candidatus Limnocylindria bacterium | reverse complement strand
CGAGCGGAACGTCTTCGTCAACGGTCCGCGGATGGCGCGGGCCGAAAGCCACCAGCATCACGACGGTGAGCACCGTCCACACCAGCCACGAGCTCGAGACGAAGGTCAACCCGATGAGCGCCACGAAGGGTGACGGGGCCGCGCTCCTCGAGCGGCTCGCGCGGGTCGGCACTGTCGCGCGGCACGAGCGAACGAACGGCACGCTCGCCGTGACCGTGCACTGCAAATCGGCGCGCGAGCTCGTCCCGGCCGCCTTCGACGCTGCGCAGGCCTCCGGCGCGACCGTGCGCCACGTCGAAGTCGTACCGGTGACGCTCGAAGACGTGTTCCTCTCGCTCACCGGCCGCGCCCTACGCGAGTGACGACTCTGACCGCGGACCTGCGCGCGTTCGTTGCGGCCATTCGGAAGGAGCTGCGGACCGCGCGCCGCTATCCGACGCAATGGATGGGCCTGATGTTCTGGCCGGTCCTGTTGCCGGCGTCGTACGTGCTGATGGGGCAGGCATTCTCGGGGTCGGACCCGCGCTCTATCGCGGCATTCGCGGAGCGCTCGGGCACGGCGCAGTTCGCGGGCTTCGTCTTCATCGGCTTCGCGATGTACATGTGGCTGTCCACGATCCTGTGGGGACCCGGCACCGCCCTCCGCGCGGAGCAGATGCGGGGAAGCCTCGAGGCGGTGTTCCTCACGCCGACCTCGCGCCTCGTCGCGCTGTTCGCCCCGCCGGCCGCGGCCCTGCCGACGCTCGTGATCACGTTCGCGGTGATGGGCGTGGCCATGTGGCTGCTCTTCGGCGTCGTGCTTTCTCTCGAAGGCGTCCTGCGGTCGCTGGTCGTCGTCGCGTTCGCGCTGCCGTCGCTGTACGCGATCGGAGCTCTGTTCGCGGCTGGCGTCCTGCGCTTCGGCGAGATCGGACCGATCGTCCAGCTCATCCGCGGTCTCTTCGTGCTCACCTGTGGCATCACGTTCCCGGTCCTGATGCTCCCGGGCTGGGCGCAGGCCGTGGCGTGGGTGCTCCCGCCGACGTACATCGTTCAGGACATCCGCGCCGTGCTCCTGCAAGGTCTGGGACTTGGAGACATCGCCGTGGATCTCGCGATCACCGTCGGCCTCAGCGCGCTGCTGGCGGTGTTCGCCATCGTCACGTTCCGCTTTCTTGAACGGAGTGCGCGACGGAACGGGATGCTGGGACGCTACTAGTGAACGAGGTACGCGCCGCCCTGGCGATCGCGCGAAAAGATCTCCTGACGCTCTCGCGCTACAAGTGGTCGATGTTCGGCATGGTGTTCACCCCCTTGTATCAGGGAGTGATCCCGGCGTTCCTGTTCGGCACGGCGTTCGCCGTGGGCGGTCGCGTCGTCGGACTCGACTCGGCGATCGGCACCGACAACCTGTCCGGCTTCATCTTCATGGGCGGCGTGGTGTCCGGTCTCATCGCCACCTCCTTCTGGTTCATCGCGATGTCGCTGCGTTGGGAGATGGACATGGGCACGCTCGAGCCGACCTGGCTGACGCCGACCAGCCACGACACGATCCTCATCGGGCGCATGCTTCAGGGTGTCGTGGTGTTCTTGGCCGGGCAGGCCGTCCTCTTCGCCATCGGCATCGCATTCTTCGACCTTCACTTCAGCGCCAACATCCTGTTCGCGCTGCCCGCGATGCTCATCGCTATTGTCGCGATGCTGGGTGTGGCTTTCCTTCTCGCCGGCATCGTCCTTGTGATCCGCGAGGCCAACTTCTTCATCGACTGCACGAACTTCCTGTTCGGAGTGGCATCGGGCGTGGCGTTCCCGATCACGTTCCTGCCAGGGCTCATCCAGCCGCTGGCGCTCCTGCTTCCGACGACCTACGCGATGGATCTCCTGCGGCAGCAGGCGATCGGGGCGCGTCCGCTCTTTGACCCAGCTCTGGAGTACCTCGGCCTGATCGTCACGACGCTGCTCGTCTTCCCGCTCGGACGCTGGGCGTTCGCGCGCGCCGAGCGTTCGATGCGCGTCCGCGGCACGCTCGGACAGTACTAGCGAAGCCGCGCTAGTCTTTGGCCGTGGGCATCGTCTGGCGGGCGCTGATCAACGCTCTTGCGATCGTGGTGGCCGCCTACGTCGTGAATCAGGTCCAGCCGGATGCCATCAAGTGGGGCCAGGTCGACTACGGGATGGGAGACCTCGGCCGCTACCTCTCGCTCATCCTCACTGGTCTGGTGCTCGGCGTCGTGAACGCGATCGTCAAGCCGATCCTGGTCATGGTCTCGATGCCGATCACCTGCCTGACGCTCGGGCTGTTCATCTTTGTGATCAACGCATTGATGCTGCTGCTCGTGTCGGCGATCCCAGGCCTCGGCTTCGTCGTCAATGGCTTCTTCGTGGCGCTCATCGCTTCAATCGTGATCTCGATCGTCAGCTGGGCCCTGTCGATGGTCCTGCCCGACTGACGCCCAGCGCGTGATGGCGACGAAGGGTCCGCCCGACTTCGTCGTCGTGACCGGCCTCTCCGGCTCCGGCAAGTCACAAGCCGTGAAGGTCTTCGAAGACCTGGACTACTACACGCTCGACAACCTCCCGCCCGCGCTGATGAGGACGACACTCGAGGTCTGCCGCAAGGGCGGGCACCCACGCGTCGCGTTCGTCATCGATGCGCGGAGCGGCGCGCTGTTCGCTCAGGCGAGCGCCGCGCTCGACGAGCTCGAGGCCGACGGCGATCGCCCGCACATCCTGTTCTTCGACGCGTCCGACGAGGTCCTGCTGCGCCGCTACAGCGAGACCCGCCACCGCCATCCACTGGAGGCCGCTGGTGGCGTACAGCCTTCGATCGATGAAGAGCGAAAGGTCCTCGGCGCGCTGCGCGCGCGTGCCGACAAGGTCATCGATACCACGCACCTCACGGTGAAGGACCTCCGGGACACGCTCCATTCGCTGTATGGCGGCAGTTCGACCGGAATGCTCGTCCACGTCACCAGCTTCGGGTACAAGAACGGCGCGCCACCCGGAGCCGATCTCGTCATCGACGTGCGCTTCATGGAGAACCCCTTCTACAACCCGGAGCTCCGGCCGAAGACCGGCCGCGACCCGGCGGTGCGGGACTTCGTGCTGGGCCACCCCGCGACGCAGGAGTTCCTGGGGCACCTCATGCCCTTCCTGAAGTTCGCGCTCCCCCGATACGAGGACGAGAAGAAGGCGCGGCTTGGCCTTGCGTTCGGTTGCACCGGCGGTTGGCACCGCTCGGTCGTGATCGCGGACGAGGTCGCGAAACGCCTGAAGGATTTCTGGCCGGGCGAGATCACGGTGGAGCATCGCGACGTCGGGCGGCCGGAGGTGGCCACCTGAGTCCGCGCGGCGTGACGCGAGCGCAGCGGTCGCCGCTATCCGAAGAAGTGAAGGCCGAGCTTGCGCGCGTCCGCCCATCCGACTGCGACCGCCGCGTCCTGGCCGCGCTGCTGCCGCGCGCGGAGCATCTGGGCGCTCCGGCACGACGCCTGGCTCACGGGGCGGAGCTCGTCGGCGGCCGTGCGTCGCTGCGACGCGAATGCTGCCGGCGGACGTACCTGCGGGGCCTGTTCCTCGCGGGCGGCTCCGTTTCCGCCGGGCCATCGGGCTATCTCCTCGAGCTCCGTCCGCCCCGCGGCGAGGCGACGCGTGCGCGCGCGGTCCTCAAACGCGAAGGGTTCGCGCCGCGCTCGCGCGTGCGCCGCGGTCGCCAGGTCCTGATGCTGCGCGCGGGCGACGAGATCGCCTCGTTCCTGCGCCATGCCGGCGCGGGGGAGACGCTCCTTCGCTTCGAGACGCGACGCGTGTCGCGCGAGATGCGCGGTCGCACGAACGCGAGCGTCAACGCTGATGCGGCCAACCTCGCGCGTGCCGTCGCCGCCGCGCGCGATCAGATCGACGCCGTGAATGCGCTCGCGCGATCAGGCCGCCTCTCGCGTCTGCCGCCGGAACATCGCGCTGCCGCGGCGGCACGGTTGCGAGCACCCGAAGCGACGCTCGCGGAGCTCGCGGCCCGACTTGATACGACGAAGTGGGTCGTGCGGCAGCGGCTGCGCCGCGTCGTCGATGAGGCTGCGCGATGACGCGGCCTCGGTTGGTGCTCGGCAACTGGAAGATGAACCCACCGACGATCGCGGATGCCGTCGCCCTCGCGCGATCCGTCGCGGCAGCGGCGCCACCGGACAGGGTCGGCGTCGGCGTCGCGCCGCCGGCCATCGCGCTGGCCGCCGTCGCGGAGGCACTGCGCGATACGCACGTCCTCGTGTACGCGCAGGACGTGCACTGGGAGGACAAGGGCGCCTACACCGGGCAGGTCGCGGCATCAATGCTCGTCGGCATCGCCGCCGGCACGATCGTCGGTCACTCCGAGGTGCGTCGCGATCTCGGCGACGACGACACCCGCGTCGCGCGAAAGCTCGCGCGCGCGATAGCCGCCGGGTTGCGCGTCGTCCT
>DATEZK010000063.1:0-3134 GCA_035255665.1 Candidatus Limnocylindria bacterium | reverse complement strand
CGGGCGGACCGAAGAACAGCGCGTTCAGCACGGCGACGGGCCGCGCGCCCATGGCGAAGACGTCGCGCAGGATCCCACCGACGCCGGTGGCCGCGCCCTGATAGGGCTCGACCGCCGATGGATGGTTGTGACTCTCGACCTTGAACGCGCAGAGCAGACCGTCGCCGAGGTCCACGGCGCCGGCGTTCTCGCCGGGGCCGAGCGCGACGCGCGCGCCCTTCGTCGGCAGCGTGCGGAGCAGCTTCTTCGAATGCTTGTACGCGCAGTGCTCGCTCCACATCGCGCCGAACATCGCCCACTCGAGCGCGTTCGGCTCGCGCCGTGTGAGCTCTCTCACGCGGGCGCCCTCATAGGGAGTGAGTCCTACCTCGGAAAGGATGTCCAACTTAGGCTTCGCCGTTTCCGTCCCCGTCAGCGTCGGGGACGAGCTCATGCGGGAGTGTCGGCTCCGATAAAGCGCTCGATCTGGTCGGCGAACGCGAGCAGATCGGGAACGCGCGTCTGGACCTGCGTGTACACCTCGTCGATGTCCGTCTGCTCGCGGTCATACGCGAGCAGATTGCGCAGGCTCGCGAGGTGCTCGAGACGGTAGGCGAGGCTCTTGTCGATGATCCCGTGCTTTCCGATCGCGTCGAGGATGTCGTGGTACGCCTCGGGCTTCGGCAGCGCGAGCGCCATCACCAGATACGCGCCCGTACCGAAGAGGAGCTCCACCGCCTGCTGCAGGTACCACTGCGCCAGCCCGTAGAGCTTGGGGTCGGAACGGAACTTCGTGCGCTCGATGGGGCGGAGATCCGAAAGGAGCTGCGTGTATTCGCGCAGGCGCGCGAGACGCGCGAACACGTATTCGTTGTCGATCGCGAACCGCTCGCCCTTGGTGCGCTCCGCGAGCGCCTTGCTCTGGATGTCGTCGTACTTCTGGAACTCGAGGTACTCCATGACCGCGCGCGCCTCCCACTGGACGCGGCGCTTGTGGTCGCGCTGGAAGAGGAGGCTCCAGTAGCGGATGACCTGCGCGCGCTGGAGCAGCGAGGCTTGGTTGAGGATCACGACGTCGAGACCCTCGGTCTCGAGGGTCTTCGACAGCTCGCTCACGAAGTACACCTGGTAGTCGAAGAACTCGTTGGTCTTCACCTTGTCGTGGAGGAGAAGGCCGACCTGCTGGTCGGCGAACGCGCCCGCCAGCTTGCGGGCGGCGGGCGTGCCCTGGCCGTAGGCAGCGTCGACTGGGCTCGTCTGAAAGAGCGACTGGATCTGGGCCTGTCTCTCAAAAAGGTCCATATCTATACCTATCTATATATGGCAAAAGGCGTGCCCGCTAGAGCGGGGGCCAGATTGGCGAGCACCCGATACCCATCGGTGCCTCCCAGGATGGCTTCCGAGCACCTTTCCGGGTGAGGCATGAGGCCCACGACGTTGCGCCCCTCGTTGCAGACGCCGGCGATGTTGGCCGTAGATCCGTTGGGATTGGCGGCCGCCGTGGCTCCGCCGCGCTCGTCGGTGTAGCGGAAGACGACCTGGCCGCGCGACTCGACATCGGAGAGCGTCTGGTCGTCCGCGACCCAGCAGCCCTCGCCGTGCGCGATCGGCATCCGGAGGATCGCGCCGCGGAGGCCGGCGGTCCACGGCGTGTCGTCGCTCTCGACACGCATGTGCACCCAGTCGCAGCGGAACTCGAGACCGCGGTTGCGCACGAGCGCGCCGGGCAGGAGTCCGGCCTCGCACAGGATCTGGAAGCCGTTGCACGAGCCGAGCACGAGCTTGCCCGCGTCGGCGAAGCGGCGCAGCTCGCGCGTCGCCGGCGAGAGCTTCGCGATCGCGCCCGCGCGCACATAGTCGCCGTAGGTGAAGCCCCCCGGAACGACCGCAGCGTCGTAGCCCGCGAGGTCGGCGTCCTCGTGCCAGAGGATGTCGCTCTGGACGCCGGGCACCAGCGAGAGCGCGTGCTGGAAGTCGCGCTCGCTCCAGGTCCCCGGGTAGCGGAGGATCGCGACGCGCGTCATGCGGGCGCCGCCTCCTTTAACTCGTACGCGTAGTCCTCGATCACCGGATTGGCCAGCAGCTCGTTGCCCATGACGCGCACGGCCTCGCGCGCCGCCGACTCGTCCGCGGCCTCGAACGTCACGACGATCTCCTTGCCGGTCCGCACGTCGGACACCCTGAGCCCCAGCGAGCGGAGCGCTCCCCGGACGGCTTCGCCCTGCGGATCGCGCACCTCGGCCTTGGGCAGGACGCGGATCGTCGCGACGTAGGTCATCCGAACCACTCCTCGCCGGTCAGCTTCGCGTAGCACTCGCGGTAGCGCTGGCTCGTACCTTCAACGACCTCGGGCGGGAGCGCCGGGGCCGGTGGCTGCTTGTTCCAGCCGCTCTCAGTGAGGAAGTCGCGCACGTACTGCTTGTCGTACGACGGCGGCGAGCCGCCCGGCTTGTACGTCGCCGCATCCCAGTAGCGCGACGAGTCGGGTGTGAGCGCCTCATCGATGAGCGTGAGCTTCCCGTCGTAGAACCCGAACTCGAACTTCGTGTCGGCCAGGATGAGCCCACGGCCCAGCGCGTACGTGTGTGCCTTGCGGTACAGCTCGAGCGTCACTTCCTCGAGCTGCCTCGCGAGCTCGCTGCCGACCATCGACGACAGCTGCGCGCGCGAGATGTTCACGTCGTGACCGCTCTCCGCTTTCGTCGCGGGTGTGAACATCGGTTCGTCCAACCGCTGCGACTCCACAAGGTCCTTCGGGAGCGCTTCGCTCGCCACCGTTCCGAGCGCCTTGTATTCGGTCCACGCGGACCCCGAGATGTAGCCGCGCGCGACGCACTCCACGTCGATGCGCTCGCAGCGCTTCACCAGCACGGCGCGTCCGTCGAGCTCGGGTGCCTCGCGGAACACCGCGGGCATGTCGTCGATGTTGGTCGACACGAGATGGTTCGGGACAACGCGCTCCGTGCGATCGAACCAGAAGCTCGAGAGCTCCGTGAGCACGCGTCCCTTGTCCGGTATAGGCGTCGGCAGGACGACGTCGAACGTCGAGAGACGGTCGCTCGCGACGATGACCAGGCGGTCGCCACCGGCCTCGTACACGTCGCGAACCTTGCCGCGGCGGAACAGCGTCGCGCCGGAGACCTCGCTCTGCATCA
>DATEZK010000062.1:0-3554 GCA_035255665.1 Candidatus Limnocylindria bacterium | reverse complement strand
GTACGTCGAGTACGGCCCGCGAGCCTCCGACCTGAAGAGTCAGGGCTGGAAGGACTCGCTGCAGTCGCTGTCCGAGCCCGACGGCACGTACGCGAAGCTGCCGGCCGCGCTCGTCGAGGTCCAGGCGTATCTCTACGCCGCGAAGATGGGGCTCGCCGATCTGTACGCGCTCGACGGCGACGCGGCGCGCGCGGATCGTCTCCGCGGCGAGGCGCGCGAGCTGCGCGAGCGTTTCGAGCGCGACTTCTGGATGCCCGACCTGGGCTGCTACGCGCAGGCGCTCGACGGCGACAAGAAGCAGGTGCGCGCGGTCACGAGCAACGCCGGCCACGCGCTGTGGTGCGGGATCGCGAGTCCGGACCGAGCGGCGACGCTTGTGCGCCGGCTCATGACGCCGGATATGTACACGGGCTGGGGCATCCGCACGCTCTCGAGCACGTATCCGACCTATAACCCGATGAGCTATCACAACGGCTCGGTCTGGCCGCACGACAACTCGCTCATCGCGCAGGGCTTCGCGCGGTACGGCTTCCGCGAGGAGGCGGCGGAGATCGCCAGCGCGCTCATCGAGGCCGGCCGCCGCTTTCCCGACGCTCGCGTCCCCGAGCTGTACTGCGGATTCCAGCGCGACCTCCGCTTCGCCTCGCGCCCGGCGGAGTACCTGGTCTCGTGCATCCCGCAGGCGTGGTCCGCGGGGATGGTGTTCCTCTGCCTGCGCGCGCTGATGGGCCTCACGCCGGATCTCGCCACCCAGCAGCTGCAGATCGATCCAGCGCTGCCGCCCTGGCTCGAGCGGATCGACGTCCGCGACATGCAGGTCTTTGGCGCGCGCATGACGTTCCGCGTGCGACGCGGCCCGAAGGGCGACCACGTCGCCGGCGGGCAGGGCCGCCTCGCACAGACGAGGACGGCCGCTCCGGCGTGACCCGCGGCGTGCGCCGCATCCTCTTTGTCCACTACACGACGCCGCAGGTCCTCGGCGGAGTGGAGCAGGTCATGGCCGCTCACGCGGCGGCCCTCGTAGCCGCCGGCAAGGAGGTCGCCGTGCTCGCCGGCCGCGGTGGCGCGAAGCCACGCGGCGTGCGCGTCATCCGTGTCGCGGAGGCCGATTCGCGTCATCCCGCCGTGGAGCGCAATCTCGCCGCGCTCTCGAAAGGCGTCCGAGCGCCGGCGCACGACGCGCTGGTCGCCCGTCTTCTGAAGAAGATCCGTCCGCACGTGGAGCGTGCCGACCGCGTGGTGGTGCACAACGTCATGACGATGCCGCTGAACCTCGCGCTCACGGAAGTCCTCGCGACGCTGGCGGGCGAGCGTCCGGACCGCTTCATCGCGTGGACGCACGACATCTCGTTCTTCGACGGGCGGTACGCCGCGATGCGCCGCGACGGCGCGCCGTGGGATCTCGTGAGGCGCGCCATCCCTGGCGTCCGCTATGTCACGGTCTCGGAGCAGCGCGCCGAGCAGCTGTCGACCCTGACCGGACTCGCGCGCCGCGAGATCGAGGTCGTGACGAACGGCATCGACGTGGGCGAGGTGCTCGGCCTCGCGCCGACCGGACTGCGACTGGCGCAGCGCCTTCACCTCTTCGACGCGGATCCACTGCTCCTCCTTCCCGTCCGGATCACGCGGCGCAAGCGTGTCGAGGCGGCGATCGACGCGACCGCCGTGCTCCGTCGCCGCGGCCACGCCGCGATGCTGGTCGTGACCGGGACCGTCGGACCGCATGACGCCACGAACAAGGCCTACCTCGCTGAGCTGACAAAGCGCGCGAAGAGCGTCGAAGGAGTTCACCTGCTCGCAGCGCTCGGACTGCGCATGAACTACGGCACGGTCGTCGACCTCTTCTCCCTCGCCGACGTCCTCGTCTTCCCAAGCGAGAGCGAAGGTTTCGGCATCCCGATGCTGGAAGCCGGCCTGCACCGACTGCCGATCGTGTGCAGCGATATCGCGTCGCTGCGGGAAACCGGCGGCGACGACCCGATTTACGTGCCGCCGGACGCGAGCGGCGAGGTGATCGCAGACGCGGTCGAGCGCGCGCTGGGCACGCCGGTCATGCGGATGCGCGCTCGGGCGCGCGAGCACGCGTGGCACCGCGTCCTGCGCGATCGCGTGCTACCCGTCATCCTCGGACACGTCGCATGAAGTGCCTCGTCGCGATCGTCGAGCCGGACCGCGACCGCGCGGTCGTCGACCTCGCCGTCGCTCTCGCCGCCAGCGACGAGGTCGTCCTGATGACGGCCATCGAGGTACCCGAGGGCGACACGCTGGCGTCGGCGCAGCCCGAAGCGCGCCGCCTGCGCCGCACGCTCGATCAGCTCGCGCCGCCGGACGCGCGCGTGCGCACGCTCGTGACCGTCGCGCGGCAAGGATGGCAGGCGGTCCAGGAGGCGGTCGCGAGCGAACGTCCCGAGCTGCTCCTGATGTCGTGGCGTCGCCCCGGCTGGGACCTGCTCGGTACGACCATCGAAGACGTCCTCCGCAACCCGCCCTGCGACATCGCTGTCGTGAAGGGTCCGCTGTTGCGCTCGCGACGGATCCTCGTGCCGGTCCGGGGCGGGCGGTACGCGGATCTCGCGGCGAAGGTCGCGATCGGGTGGGCGCGCGCGCGCAACGGCAGCGTGACCCTGCTGCACGTGCGGACACCGGGACGCCGTACGCCGACGCTCTACCAGCTTCTCGGCGAGCGCACGCTGGACGACCGCGTCGATCGACTGGTCACGCGGACCGGCGATCCGGCGGCGGTGATCAACGAAGAGCTCGCGGAACACGACGCGATCGCGTTCGGCGCGACGGGCCGCAAGGATCAGGAGGACCCACTGGGTCCGGTCGGTCAGGCGATCGTTGCGAACGCGCGCGCCGCCATCGTCGTGCGGACCGCGACGCCCTACAGCCAGAACCTCAACATTCCGCTGCCCACCTTGCCGGCGGACCGCGCCGAACGCAGCAAGGTCATCGGCGAGATCGTCGACAAGTGGTTCGTGCAGAACACCTTCAGCTCGAGCGAGTTCGCCGATCTGCGCAAGCTCGTCGAGGCCAAGGAGCGGCAGAACATCCGGATCTCCGTCGGCCTGCCCACACTCAACGAAGAGGCCACCATCGCGCGCGTCATCCGCGCGATCCGGACGCGACTGGTCGAGCGCTTCCCACTCGTCGACGAGATCGTCGTGATCGACTCGGACTCCGAAGACCGCACGCGCGAGATCGCGCGCGCCGAGGGCGTGCCGGTCCACATCCACAGCCAGATCCTTCCCGACACGGGCACGTACGTCGGCAAGGGCGAGGCGCTATGGAAGAGCCTCCACGTCCTCAGCGGCGACATCGTCGTGTGGGTGGATACGGATATCTCGAACACGCACCCGAAGTTCGTGTACGGCGTCGTCGGCCCGTTGCTCATGCGGCCGGACCTGCAGTTCGTCAAAGCCTTCTATCAGCGGCCGCTGCGGATCGGCGGCGAACTTCAGGCGACCGGTGGCGGGCGCGTCACGGAGCTCGCGGCGCGTCCCATCCTCAATCTCTTTTTTCCGGAGCTCTCCGGGATGGTGCAGCCACTGTCC
>DATEZK010000061.1:0-5018 GCA_035255665.1 Candidatus Limnocylindria bacterium | reverse complement strand
TTACCTACGCCGTCGGCGGGACGGGCTTCGCTCCTCTTTTTCTACCGTAGTCTTCCCTCGATGACTGCTGATTCCGGGCGCACACGTTCGATGGTCTCGGTGACGACGCGCTTGGATGGATCCGAGCTCCGCATCCCAGTGCACACGGTGAAGGGCGACCACGACGGGCCTACCCTGACGCTTGTTTCCACGCAGCACGGCGCCGAGTGGTATTCGATCGAGATCGTCCGTCGTGTGATCGGCGAGCTCGTACCCAGCGCGCTCCGCGGCCGAGTCATCGGCGTGCCGGTCGCAAATCCCATCGCCCTCGAGCACTTCACGCGCATGACGCCGGACGAGTCCGACGAGCCGGACCTGAACCGCGTGTGGCCCGGTGGCAAGACGTGGGTCACGGAACAGATCGCCGCCGCGCTGGACAAGGAAGTCCTAGCGGGCACCGACTACCTGATGGATTTTCACCCCGGTCCGTGGGGCACTGCCCTCGCGACAATCGGCTACGGGGCGGACCTGCCCGATGAGAAAGTGCGCCGCGAGTCGCTCGAAATGGCCATCGCGTTCGGCCACCCGTCGGTGCGTGCGCTCAAGATGATGGGAGCTTTCCCTGGCCCCAAGTCCATCGCGGGGTACGCCGGGTCGGTCAGGAAGATCGCGAACATCGGTCCGTGTCTGGGTGGCCTCGGGTTCGGTCCGCAAGCGGAGCGGGAGTGGCTCGACCAGCAGGTGGCGGGCGTTCAGAACGTTTTGCGGCATCTCGGCATGCAGAGCGGCGAGCCGACGGGGCTGCCGCGCAAGTACTTCCATTTCGGATCGCGCGGTCAACGGGTCGTGCCGAGCAAAGGCGGATACCTTCGCGCCGGGCATGGGCCTGACGCTCTGATGACGGAGGTAGCCAAGGGCACCGTTCTCGGGACCGTCGAGAGTCCGTACACCTTCGAGCGCCTCGAGGATCTCATCGCACCGGAGGACGGTGTCCTGTTCGGCGTCGCGCGCGACTACATGGTGCGTCCCGGCGACTGGGCATACTTCATCGCGGAGGCGAAGCACCCCGACAGCGCCTGGGTCGACCTCGCCGGCTCGGTCAAGGACACGGCGACAGCGATCGAGCGACGCGCCCGCACCCGCGCGGCCTGAGGCCGTGAGGCGCTACGCACTGCGCCGCGTGGTGCAGATCGTCCCCGTGATGCTCTTCATCGCCGTGGTCAACTTCCTGCTCATCCACCTGGCGCCGGGAGACCCAGCCGCCGCGCTCGCCGGCGAGGGCGCCCCACAGGAGTTCATCGAGGCGCTTCGCGTCGACTACGGTCTCGACAAGCCGCTGCTCCAACAGCTCGGCACGTATCTCAGCACGCTGCTGCAGGGCGACCTCGGATATTCGTTCGCATATCGCCGCCCGGTGGTCGAAGTCATCGTGGAGCGGCTTCCGGCAACGGCTCTGCTCGTGTTCGCGAGCCAGATTCCTGCGATCGTGGTCGGCACGCTGCTCGGTGCGTATTCCGCTCGCCACTATCCCTCCAAGATCGACAACGCGGTCACCGCGGTCAGCCTGTCGCTCTATGCCGTGCCGATCTTCTGGTCCGGCCTGCTTCTGATCCTCGTGTTCGCGGTGTGGCTGCGCTGGCTGCCGGCGTCTGGGATGTTCAGCCTGACGGCGCCGAGCGAGGGCCTCGGACGCTTCCTCGACATCGCGCGGCACATGGCGCTCCCCACGACGGCGCTCTTCCTCTACTCCCTTCCAACGTACGTTCGTCTGACGCGCGCGAGCGTGATCGAGATCATGCGCGAGGACTTCATCACGACCGCACGAGCGATCGGCTATAGCGAGAACGTTGTGTTCTTCCGGCACGCGCTGAGGAATGCGCTGCTCCCCGCCGTGACCGTTGCCGGACTCTCGCTCAGCTTCGTCTTTGCCGGAGCGCTCCTCACTGAGACCGTGTTCGGCTGGCCGGGAATGGGACGCCTCATGTACGAGGGGGTGCTCAAGCGTGACTACCCGGTGCTGATGGGAGTGTTCCTCGTGACCTCCGCCCTCGTGCTGATCGTCGGCATCGTCACTGACCTGATCTACGCCGCGCTCGACCCACGGGTCTCGTACGAGTGAGCGTTCCGGTGATCGTGACGGACGAGACCGCCGCCGCTCGACTCAACGACGAGCACGTTGCAGCGATGGAGGGACTGCGCCGAGCGCGAGCCGTTGGCGTTCGGGCGTTCATCGCACGTTTCCTCGCCCAGCCGTTCGCGGTGGCCGGCCTGCTCTTGCTTGGACTCGTCGCCGCAGCTTCCGTGTTCGCGCCATTGATCGCCCCGTATGACCCTTTCGCCTTGAATCCTCCGCTTCAGCAGCCCGGACCGGCTCACTGGCTCGGAACGGATCCGCTCGGCCGTGATGTGCTCTCACAGATCATCTGGGGCGGTCGCGTGTCGCTCGCCTTCGCGTTCGGGGCGGCCGCGCTCTCGCTCGCACTGGGCGTCGTCATGGGCGCGATCCCCGGCTATCTCGGCGGCATCGTGGATGATGTCTTCTCCCGCTTTCTCGAGACGTTCCTCGTTATCCCGCGCCTCTTCCTGATCATCCTGATCGTCGCGCTCCTTGGTTCGAACCTCCTGTTCGTGATCGTCGTCATGGGGCTGACGATGTGGCCCCAGAACGCGAAGATCATGCGAGCGCAGGTCCTGAGCATTAAGAAGCGCGGCTATGTACAGGCGGCGATCGCCGCCGGTGTATCGCCCCTGCCGATCATCTTCCGCCACGTCATCCCGAACGGGCTCGCGCCGGTCATCGCGAACTCGACGCTCCAGATGGCGTACGCGGTCCTCACCGAGGCAGGCCTCAGCTTCCTCGGGCTCGGCGATCCTAACGTGACCAGCTGGGGCCAGATCCTCAATGCGGGCCAGAGCTACGTGCGTTCCGCTCCCTGGATCGTGATCTCGCCGGGTCTCGCGATAATGACGCTGCTCCTGGGTCTGCATCTGGTCGGTGACGGCGTGACGCGCGTGTTGAATCCAAGACTGTCGCTCGGGCGCGAATGAAGAAGACGCTGCTCGAGGTCCGCGACCTCGTAATGCATTTCCAGGTCGGCTCGGGCTCGGTCCACGCCGTCGACGGCGTCTCGTTCGATCTGCAGCGCGGCGAAACGATGGGTGTCGTGGGCGAGTCCGGCTCCGGGAAGACAAGCCTCGGCTACGCGATGCTGCGTCTCCTGCCGGCCAATGGCCGGATTCTGAAAGGCTCGATCACCTTTGACGGCATCGATCTCGTGCCGCTCCCCGAGGAGGACCTGCGAAGTCTCCGCTGGAAACGCTTCGCGATGATCTTCCAGAACGCGATGTCCGCGTTGAATCCGGTCTTCCGTGTCGGCGACCAGATCGTCGATGCGATCCGCCATCACACCGGGGTCACGCGCGCGGCAGCGCGGGAGCGTGCGGGTGCGCTCTTCGAGCTCGTTGGACTATCCCGCGCGCGCCTGCGCGGCTACCCGCACGAATTCTCCGGTGGCATGAAGCAGCGGGCGATGATCGCGCTCGCGCTGTCGTGCGGCCCGGACCTTGTCGTCGCCGACGAGCCGACGACCGCCCTGGACGTCGTTGCGCAGGGTCAGGTGCTGCGCCAGATCAAGCAGCTGCAGGAGGAGCTACATCTCGCGATGATCTTCGTCTCGCACGACATCTCGGTCGTTGCGGAGATCTGCCGCAACGTGGCCGTCATGTACGCGGGAGAGTTCGTCGAGTACGGGCCGACCGAGCATCTCCTCACGGATCCCCGGCATCCCTACACGATGGCCCTCCTGCGTTCCTTCCCATCGGTCCGCGGCCCGCTGAAGACGCTGCTCTCAGTACCAGGCAGCCCGCCGGACCTTGTGCGACCGCCATCCGGGTGCCGTTTCCATCCACGCTGTCCCTTCGCGCAGCAGATCTGCCGCGAGGTCTCGCCTGAGCCCACGCGGACGTTCGACGGCGGCTGGGCGCGCTGCCACTTCACGAACGAGATCAGAGCGCAGGGCCGTGACGCGATCGAAGTGCTCGAAAAGGTGCCGTGATGGAGCCGGCGCTGGAGGTCAAGGATCTCATCAAGCACTACCCCGTCCGCGGTTCGGTGTTCGGATCGCTCGCGGGTCAGCGCCGCGTCGTCCATGCGGTGGACGGGATCAGCTTCGCGGTCACCCCGGGCGAGATCCTCGGTCTCGTGGGCGAATCGGGGTGTGGAAAGACGACGACCGGCAAGCTCGTGACGCGTCTCGAGGCGCCCACCAGCGGGTCGATCGTCTTTCAGGGCCGCGACATCGCGGGCCTGAGCCAGTCGCAGCTTCGAGCCGTGCGACAAGACCTCCAGATCATCTTCCAGGATCCGTACGACTCGCTCGACCCTCGCTACACGGTCGAGATGGCGGTCATGGAGCCGCTGCGCGCCCAGGGCGTGGATGCGGCCGAACGCCGGCGCCGCGTGGAAGAGACCCTCGACATGGTGGAGCTCCGCCCGGCGCGCATGTTCATGTCGCGCTACCCCCACGAGCTCTCCGGCGGGCAGCGGCAGCGCGTGGCCATCGCACGCGCGATGATCGTCCGGCCGCGCTTCGTCATCGCCGACGAGCCGGTCTCCATGCTCGACGTATCGATACGCGCGGGCCTTCTTACGCTGATGCGCAAGTGGAATCAGGAGCTCGGCGTGTCGTTCTTGTTCATCACGCACGACCTGGGCGTCGCCCGATACATGTCGCACCGCATCGTCGTCATGTACCTGGGGAAGATCGTCGAGACAGGCTTGACCGAGGCCGTTATCGGCCAGCCGAAGCACCCGTACACGCAGATGCTGATCGCAGCGGTGCCGGATCCGGACCCGCGGAACCGCCGCGTCGAGCAGGAGCTGCGCGGCGAGGTCGCGTCAGCGATCGATCCGCCCTCCGGTTGCCGCTTCCACCCGCGCTGCCCGATCGCGCAAGCGATCTGCACCGACCAGGAGCCAGCGCTGCGGGTGCTGCGCGATGGTCGTCTCGCGGCGTGCCACTTTGCCGAGTAGTGAAACG
>DATEZK010000060.1:0-2008 GCA_035255665.1 Candidatus Limnocylindria bacterium | reverse complement strand
CAGGCCGGCGACCTGCGCAACCGCGTCAAGGAAGCTCAGCTCCGCCGTGCGAACTACATGCTGGTCGTCGGTGACAAGGAGGCGGCCGCTGGCGCCGTGTCGGTGCGTCGCCGCGGCTCGCGGGAGGAGGAACGCGGTGTCGCGTTCGAAGCCTTCGTCGAGCGGATCAAGAAGGAGCGCGAGAGCAAGGCACTACCTGCGGACTTCGCCGCGCACGAGCCGTCTGCCGGCGACGCGATGGCATGACGACCACGCCGATGACCGCCCCGACCCTTCGCGGCCAGCGCGTCACCCTCCGACCCATGACGTACGCCGACGCGCCACACCTGGTCCGCTGGGCGAATGACCCCGGCTTCGCGTGGTACCAATGGGGCCGCCGGCCGGGCCGATTCGCCGACGAGGAAGCGGGACGGAAGTGGCTTGACGTCATCGCCGAGCACCGCGGCGTCGTGTTCGCGATCGAACACGACGGGCGCCCGATCGGCCAGGCGAACTACCGCGACCTGCAGCCAAAGGGAAAGAGCGCCGAGGTGGGCATCGGCATCGGCGATCCATCGCTCTGGGGAAAGGGACTCGGTCGCGAGGCGCTCGGTCTACTCGTACAGCATCTCGTGGACGATCTCGGCGTGCACCGCGTGACGCTGAGCGTGCTCGCGTTCAATGACCGCGCCATCTCCTCGTACAAGGCCGCGGGCTTCGAGGTCGAGGGCATCGAGCGCGACGGCGTCATGACCGACAAGGGCACTTGGGCCGACGACGTGAAGATGGCCTACGTGGTCGGCCGGGCGCGGCCCGAGTTCGATCCACGACCCGTGACACTGAGCGGCGCGCACGTGCGCCTCGAAACGCTGCGACGTGAGCACGCCGCCGAGCTCTTTCCCGTCGCGCACGAGGACGACATCTGGCGGCTCATGCTCATACCCATGCCGCGCGAGGTGGGGGAGCTTGAGCAGTGGATCGTCGCGGCGCTCGAGGAGCAGATCCTCGGCAATCAGGTCGCGTTCCTCACGCGGCGCACGAACGACGGCGCGCCGATCGGCATCACGCGCTTCCTGCACATCGACCGAGGGAACAAGACGGCCGAGATCGGTTGGACGTTCCTCGGCCGAGATGCCCGCCGCACCGTCGCGAACACCGAAGCGAAGTACCTACAGCTCCGCCACCTCTTCGACGACCTCGGCGCGCACCGCGTGTGGCTGCAGACAGACAAGCTGAACGAACGGTCGCAGCGCGCGATGGAGCGGCTGGGCGCGATCAAGGAGGGGGAGCATCGCGACGACCGCATCTCGCACGATGGGCGCATTCGAACAAGCGTTGTGTACGCGATCACGCGCACAGACTGGCCGTCGGTCCGCGACCGTCTTCAAGGGCTGCTCGCGCGGTGATATCCTCTCCCGAGTTGACTTCTCTCACCGGCTGGCCGTCCCTCTGCTCATAACCGAGGCGCGCGTATAGCCGCTCCCGAACTGCGGATCAACGAAAGTATCCGCGTCCCCGCCGTGCGCCTGATCGGCCCGAACAACGAGCAGCTCGGAGTCGTCCCGACGCAGCGCGCGCTCGCGCACGCACAGGATCTCGGGTACGACCTGGTTGAGATCGCTCCGAACTCGACGCCGCCGGTCGCCCGCATCCTCGATTTCGGAAAGTACCGCTACGCCGAGCAGCAGAAGGCGAAGGAAGCGAAGAAGCGGCAGCGCTCGGTCACCTGGAAAGAGATCCGCATCACGCCAAAGATCGACGACCACGACATCGAGACCAAGATCAAGTCCGCCTCGAAGTTCCTGGACGAGGGCGACAAGCTCAAGGTCACCGTTCGCTTCCGCGGCCGCGAGCTCGCGCATCCCGACCGTGGCCGCGTCTTGCTGCTGCAGGTCGCCGATCGCCTGAAGGACCACGGCGTGGTGGAGCGCATGCCGCTGCTCGAGGGCCGCTCGATGATCATGGTCATGAACCCACTGCGCCGCGATGCGCAGGGCGCGCCGGCGCCACAAACGCCTCCGACGACACC
>DATEZK010000059.1:0-2825 GCA_035255665.1 Candidatus Limnocylindria bacterium | reverse complement strand
CGGGTTGAGGTTGTCCTTTATGTAGTCCCACGCGGACTGCACCTCGTCGCGCGTGATGCGGAGCGCCTGCGCGACATCGCCGAACTTGTGCTCGCCGAGCTCGCGGAAGTGGTCGGCGATGATCTCCTTGACGTGCGGCGGGACCGCCTCGCCGACCTCCTCGAGATGCTGCATCTGGATGAGCATGCATTCGCGGACATCGCGCGCGCCGATGCCCCACGGCTCGACGGATTGGATCGCGCGCAGCGCGCGCATCGCGTCGGCCACCGACACCTTCATCGTGGTCGCCGCGTCCTCGATCGTGACCAGGGGATCGAGATAGCCGACCTCGTTGATGTTGCCGATGAGGTACTCGGCTATCGGAAGCAGACGGGCCGGCAGGAGAACGCGCACATTCCACGACAGCCATTCGGCGAGGGTCTGCTCGGACTCGGCGCGCACGACCGGATCGAATTCGTCTCCCTCGTCGTCGCGCTGCATGAGGCTCGAGCCCTCGAGTGGCTCGGTCTCGGGATCGTTCTGTCGCGGAGCCTTCGCGAGACCGAAGCAGTTGAGGCAAACACGCCCGGGAAGCGGCTGCCCGCACAGCGGACAGACCTGCTGTTCCTCGAGATCGAGCGCCGGATTCTCCAGCAGCTCGGCATTGATGACTTCCTGGAGCTCCAGCGACGAAAGCTGGAGGATCGCGTTCGCGGCGATCTGTTTTGGCGTGACCTTCAGCTGCTGCTGAGGCATTAGACGGAGATCCACTTCGGCTACCTTACCTCAGTGGTCGTGCGAGCCGAGCTGATCCTGTTTGTCGTGGCTCTGTCACTATCCGCGCTCGCGTTCGCATTTGCCATGCCGCGTCGAAGTTTCCGCTGGAGGATCCCATTCGCGGCGGCCTGCTGTGCGATCGCAGGGCTTGCACCACTCCTTATGTATGTCTGGCTCGACCCGGAACAGTCCCGCGGAAGTGCGCTCTGGGAATGGTCTGCGGTGGGGGGGCCGACCATCCAAGCCTCGTATCGGCTGGACGGTCTGGCCGCCATCGGCGTCGCCATCGGCGGCCTGTACATCGCGGCCTCACTGGTGGCCACGACACGCGTCAGTGCTCGTCACCAGCTCTTGCGACCGATGATCCTCCTGAACGGGCTCGTTTTCCTGACACTGGCGGTGACCGACGACCTCATCGCGTGCATCGTCGTCCTCGGTGCGCTCGGCGCGCTCACATCGTTCATCGTGCTCCTCGTATCGCCCGCCGCCGCCGTCGCGCGGATCACCGGTTATCTCGCGGGCGGTGTTCAGGGCTTCGTCGTCGCGGCACTCCTCGTGTCCCGATTCGGCGGCGCATCGTTCCGCTTCGACACGATCTCGCCTGACGCGGTCACGCCCGGCGTGGTCCTCGCGGCATCGCTCGGGGCGGCGCTCTTCGCCGGTCTCTATCCGTTCGTGCCGTGGGGTTATCGGCAGGAAGAGGCGGGCGAGCGCGAGAGCCTGCGCGGACTTCTCACGATGCCCGCAGGAGTCGGTGCGACGCTCGTCCTCTGGCGCATCCTCGGCGTGACGAGGATCGATCTGTCCACGCTCGCGCTGCCCGCGATCATCTCGGAACCGCTCATCGTCATCGTCGTCGCGGCGCTCGCGCTGCGTTTCCTGATGCGGCGCCGCAAATCGGGACTGCGACGACGCCTCGCGCTCACGGCATTGGTGCTCCTGCTGATGCTCGCGTATCCGTTCGTTCACTGGAGTCATCTCATCCTCATCGCGTCACTGCTGACCATCGCCTACGCCGCCGCGGTGTCGTTCGCACTGCCGGAGCAGTGGCCGATCTCGCGCTACGACGTCGTCCTCGCCGCGCTCTGGATCGCGCTCGCGACCGGTTCGCCGACCGCCCTGGCCGGCGCGCTCGTTGTCGTCGCCGGTGGCGGCCTCGCCGCGATCTCAGACGGCTTCTGGATGCCGCCACATCGCTCGTACATCACCGCGATGGCAAGCTCGACCGTGATCGTCGCGGGAGCGATGACGATCGTGATCGGCGCCCTCGAAACTCCGGATCTCGTGACGCTGGGCCTCGCCGTCGTCGCCGCGGGCGCGGTCCTCGGACTCGAGCTCGCGCACGCGGGACGGCGGCTCAGCATCGCGGCCGTCCCATCGGACCTCGACGTGTCGGCATCCATCGCGTCGTTCCTCGGGACGATCATGGTCATCCTCGCGCTCTCGCTGCCGCTGTTCGACGCGTTGTCGGGAGCCTTCGGCCGGCCGAACATTCGGCCGCTCGACGATCTCGTGACGCTCATACCGTTCGTTGCTGTCTTCTCGACGCTGCTGGTAGTCGTGGCGCGCGCGATACGCGTGCTGCTTCCGGAGACGACGGCGCTCAGCACGCGGCTCGTGGCCGTCGTCTCCGCTGTCGATCCGGTCCCGATCGCCGCGGCGTCGTTCCGCGCGCTGGCCGGATCAGCGACGGCGGTGTCCGGGGTCTTCGCGATGTTCGAAGAGCGCGCTGGAGTCTGGCTCGCGCTGATCCTCATCGCGTCGCTGCTCGTCTGGGCGGTTAGCTGATGCTGCTGCTCGCGATCGTCGCGATCGCCACGCTGGCGGCGAACAGCGCGCGCCAGCTCCGCTACATGGCGGTGGCGTTCTTCGGCGTCGCCCTGGCAGCGCATCTCATCGACGACGGCAGCCTCTCCGCTTCGCAGATCGTGGTCTCGATGTGCGCGGCGCTCGTCGCTTCCGCGATCCTCTTCGTCGCGGCGCGCGATCGGCGGTACGGCGAGGATCCCGGCTGGCGCCTGTGGCTCGCGACGATCGTCGCCGCCGCCACAACGGCGGCGGCCTTCGCC
>DATEZK010000058.1:0-3283 GCA_035255665.1 Candidatus Limnocylindria bacterium | reverse complement strand
AGGTCCTGTGCGTCGGCGCGGACGCCGGCACACCAGCCGATGTCGGCAAGCGGATCGCGTACGAACGATCTCTCCCCATCCCCGACGCGCTACGCGACGACGTTCTGCTCGCCTACGCGATGAACGGAAACGATCTGCCGCCCGAGCACGGTGCGCCGCTGCGCCTGGTCGTCCCGGGCTGGTACGGAATGGCGTCCGTGAAGTGGCTCGCGCGGCTGCGCCTCCTCGAGCAGAGGTTCGAGGGTTTCTTCCAAACAGATAGGTATGTGGTGGGCGACCGGCCGCTGCGAGAGATCGCGGCACGCGCACTGATCGCCTGGCCTCGCGACGGCGAGCGCCTCGCACAACGGCCCTTCGTGACGCGGGGTTACGCCTGGAGCGGTCGCGGCGATCTCGCGAGCGTCGAAGTCTCTGCAGACGGCGGCGGCAGCTGGCAGGATGCGACGCTCAGCGAAGGGACGGGTCGCTACGCGTGGCGGCAGTGGCACGCCGTCATTGAGCCCCGCGCAAGCGGGCAATGCGTCCTGCTTGCACGTGCCGTGACCGCCGCCGGCGCGAGACAGCCGCTGCAAGAGGTCCGCAATGAGCGTGGGTACGAAAACAATGCGGCGCGGCCCGTGCGGGTCGAGGTCGCCTAGCTGACGGCGGCTCTCTGAGCGCCGCTCAAACGCCATCGGACGTCCGGAACAAAACAGGTCTCGACGAATGGCATGAGGCGCGGCGCGGTGCGTATTACTTGATCGAGCAGAGCCTGCCCGCCGACGACGTTCGACTCGGCGCCGGAGTGGACGTTGAGGACGCCGTTATCGATCCCGTCATACACGCGTCCTTCCTCGCGGTCGTACACGGCCCGTCGTGCGGGGTTCCGCCCATCGAACCATGCGCGGCCCAGCCGCCAAAGCTCGTCGAAGCGCGGTTCGCGCGTGACTTCGCGAAGACGTTCGATCGAATACACCGCCGAGGCGACTCCGTATGGCTGGACCGTCGGCTCGTCGAAACCGGAGTCGATCCGCGGGGCGAGGTACGCGAGAGCGCTCTGGCGCGCGACGGCGATCAGGTCGTCGCGCCCGAGGAGCTGTCCGGCGTCGGCGAGGACGCCCTCCTGCTGATGGCCCCACAGGTGTGGCTCGAGCTGATCGGGGTTGTCGAACAGCACCCCGTCCCGGCGGCACGCGGCCATCTCTTCGCACCAGATCGGTAGCTCCGCTCGCAGCTCGGGATACTCACCGGCGCGAAGCAGCTCCGCGGCGGTGAGCACGTGGATCGAACGGATGTCGGGCGGCACGTCGCGGGCGGCCCGGATGTGCGCGATCCCCCGCTCGAGACCCGGGCGCGCTCGCTCTTCTTCGAGGATGACCATGGCGCGCGCCAGCGCGCGCACGCCGCGGGCATGCCAGAAGTTCCCACCCGGGAATGACGTGACCCCGGCCTCATTGCGCTGACCCGACCAGTCGGAGATGAAGTTCACGAAGCGACCGTCCTCCAACTGCATGTACAGGAGGAAGTCGAGGAGGCCGAGCGCCCATTCCCGCAGGCGGGGCAGGCCGGTCGCCGCCCAGACATCGCTGAAGAGGATGAGAGCGCGCGACGCATCATCGACGCAGGCAACGCCCTCGAATCCGCGCTCGGCCGCCGGAAATGTGCGATCGGCCGCGTCCGCGTACACCGCGATGGCGCAGGCGCGCTCTCCCGCGGATTCGACGGGGACGGTGAGGCGAGCGAGCTGACGCAGCATGACTACACGCGCACGCGGCGCTCGGCGGCGCCGCGCCAGGGCTCGAGGCTCGCAACGATGTCGCGCACGTCGAAGTCCGCGGCGGCGATGACCGAGTCGGCCGCGCCGTAATACATGCGGATCCGGCCGTCACCAAGCTCGACGTGCCCGCAGGAGAAGATCGTCTCGTTGAAGAGACCCGTGCGCTCGAACGTTTCCATCGGCTCGAGGATCGGCTGGGCGGAACGCGCGAGGATCTTGCGCGGGTCACTCGCGTCAAGGAGCAGTGCTCCCATCGCGTAACGCGCGTCGCGGTCGACCCCGTGATACAGCTCGAGCCAGCCCTCGGCGACGCGGAATGGCACCGCCGACCCGCCGGTACGGAGCTCATCCCAGTAGTCCGGGCGCGGAAGGGCGAGCGTCTCGTGGCCGCCCCAGGACCGCAGGTCGTCGCTGAACGCGATCCAGATGCCGCAGATGCGGCTGAACGACTGCGGCATCGGCCGCGTCAGTGCCACATAGCGGCCTCCGACCTTCTCAGGAAAGATCACGACGTCTTTGTGATCGGGCAGGAAGATCACGCCCTGTCGCTCGAACGACCGGAAGTCGGTCGTCGTCGCGAGGCTGGTGGTGATGCCCCAGCGAGAGACAGACACGTACGTGATGTGCCACTCGCCGTCGATGAAGGTCGCGCGGGGATCCTCGACGCCGTACTCCTCCATATCCGTGTGGGGCGATATCGCCGGCGTGTCGTCGATCGTGAAATTCACGCCATCGGTGCTGCGCGCGACGCGGAGGTGCGATATCTGAGCGCGGAAGTCGATGTACCCCTCGTTCGCCATGCGCAGGCTCCCGCTCGCGTTGCGATAGCGGATCGAGCGCGGATCTCGTAGGTCCAGCCCCGGCAGGCTCGTGGGTATGTACGCGACGACGACGCGGGGTGTGCCGTGCCGCGTGTCCAGGAAGGCAATGCCGATGAGCTGCTCCTTGCGATAGTGCGGCGGGAGCGGCTGAAGGATCGGATGCGGCGCGGAGAGGTCGAGCGTCAGCGCATCGGGGCCCGGCTCGACGTCGGTCCGCGGCCGTTCTGCCACGCGGAGGAGCAAGATGAACTCGTTCCCGACCCGCGCGGCCGCGGCGTTGAAGACCGACACGACCTCGAGCGTCGGCAGCGACGGTTTGACGTCGCGAGCCGTGATCAGCGGATTCTGAGGGAGTCGCTCGCCGAGATTCATGCGATCGGTGTCGACTCCTCGACGAGCTGTTCGTCCGGCTCCAGCTCGGGCGGCTCGGGCGCGGCTGGTGGCGTGACCAGGGGCGCGCCGGCGCGATGGTCCAGCACGTCGCTCATCATCGCCAGTACGCGGCGTCCGATAGCGGGCCACGCCATCTGCTTGCCGTATTCATAGGCACGCGTCTCGAGCTCGAGCTTCTTCTGTGGATCGCTGAGCACCGAGTTCACCGCGGTCGCGATCGCCGCGGAATCACGGAATGGGACCAGGATCCCGCGGCCATGGTCAAGGACCTCCTGCGCGTGCAGGTAAGGCGTCGAGACGATCGCCTTCCCGG
>DATEZK010000057.1:0-2275 GCA_035255665.1 Candidatus Limnocylindria bacterium | reverse complement strand
CGGCCTTGCGACCCGTGACGCGCACCTTGGCGGCATTGATCACGATGACGTGATCGCCGGTGTCCATGTGGGGCGTGAACGTCGGCTTGTGCTTTCCGCGGATGAGCTTGGCAACCTCGGATGCGAGGCGGCCGAGCACCATGCCGTCGGCGTCGATGAGAAACCAGCGCCGCTCAATGTCTTTCGGCGTAGCGGTGTACGTTTTCATTTTGGGGCGTCAACTCGAGCGTGTTTTTTGACAGACCCGTAAGCTAGACAAGCACTTAGGTCGTGTCAACGGGCTCGCGGCAGCGCGACGTCCACGCGCGTGACGGGCAACGAGATCGGCTCGATTCGATGCTCGGTGCCCCGACGGGACCCGCGTGCAGCACGCACGCTCAACTGGATGTCGCGCGGCACACCGCACACCTGGTAACTCCCGGATGCGTCGGCGTGTACCTCGAGCGTTTGTTCCCGGACCCCCACCGTCGGACCGCGCGGGATGGAGACCCGCCAGGCCACGGTCACGGTAGCCTCCGGCACCACCGCGGGGGAGTCGCCGTCCCGGACGTAGCCGTAGAGCAGCGTCGCCGGCTGAGCCGACGCCTCTGTGCCCTGCGCCGCGCAGGCAGAACGCGCGATCTCGTCGTCGCTCGGCATCCTCAGCTCGTGTTCACGCGCCGCGTCCGCGTCGACGTCGACCACGGGGCCGACGACGCCGAGCGTGTCGAAGCGCGGGTGCGTGAAGGAGAGCCGATAGCGGCCCACAGGTACGTCGAGCATGGCGTATTCGCCTTCGCGATCGGTGACCGACGAGTGCCCCGTGCCCGAGAGGAACGCCCGCGCGCCGGCAACCGGCACGCCGGTCGACGACCGTACCATGCCGCGGACGGCCACCGTCGTGGTCGGTGCGCTCGCTCGGCGAGGCCGCGCCGACTCCAGACTCACGATGCGTCCGCCTTCTTCGTGCGTGCCTAACAGCTCCGTCGGTCGGTCGGCGGAGCGCTCGCCCGCGACCGGGACCCCGGTACCATACACGGACTGCGGCGGGGGCTTTCCAACAAGGGGGAGGCGCAACGCCCATTGATCGACCACCCACGCGCCTCGCGGCAGCCGACGAAACTCGACCCAGCCCTCGGCGTTCTCTCGAACGACGTCCTGAGGAATGTTCACGTACGTGAAATCGAGCCGCCGCAACTCGCCGCTCGCGGCGTCGACCCAGAGTGTACCCTTGATCTCGGGACGACGCCGACCGGGGACCGGCTCGATGTCGAGCCCCACGCGGCCGCGCTCGGTCCTGTCGTCGCGCACACGGAAACAGTGAGTCCGGAGAAATTCGTCGGCGATCAATGTCCGTGCTTCGGGGGCGTAGTACACGACGGAATCCCCACGGCCGCGCATGATGAATCCGTGTCGCTCCAGCTCGGCCGCCGGGAGCGCGACGAAAGGCGACGTCGAGGCGCCAGTGCTCGTCCATTTCCGCTCGCGCGTGACGAGTCGTCGCCGGTAATCGTAATCGCGCTCGTATCGCTCGATCGTGACGTATGGATACCAGCCGATCTCACCGGCGGCCGCCGACGCGAGCACGCCCCGAACCGAAGACCACACTCGTGCCGTCAGCGTGTCGGCTTCACGAAGCACACGGCACCGCGGATTGTCAGTGACAACGATGCGCTCGAGACTGACTGAGACCATCGCGGCGCGAAGCGTGCGGGTTTCGGTTTCGCCTTCGTCGAGCGTGAATCGGTCCGTCGTCACCGGGCGGAATCCGAGCCGCTCGAAGCGGAGCCGGTACGCGCCGGGTTGGGGCGCGCGCACGCCGAAGTTGCCGAGCGAGTCGGTGAGGACTGCGCGAATCGGCTCGTCGTTGGCAGCCAGCAGTGTGACGACGCCCGACTCGATCGGCCGGCCGGACTCGTCTTCGAGAGCCGAACCGCGCACGATCTGCCCCCACGCAAGCGTCGGGAGAACGATCAGTGTAAACGGAATGACAAGGCGAGGAATCATGCGCAGCGCGCTCGTCGAGGATGCTCCCGAAGAATATGCGCCTTACGAAAGCTCCACCAGCACGGCGCCTTTCTCCACGGCCGCGCCCGGTTGCACGCGTACGGCGCTGACGACGCCCGCCGTTTGCGCCCGTAGCTCATTCTCCATCTTCATCGCCTCCATCACGACGACCGGGGCGCCCGGCTGGACCGCGTCACCGACCTGCACATTCACCCGAACGATCAGTCCAGGCATCGGCGCGACGAGCGGGGCCGGCCCGACCGCCCGTGCCCCCTCTCCGGACAGGTCG
>DATEZK010000056.1:0-5816 GCA_035255665.1 Candidatus Limnocylindria bacterium | reverse complement strand
GTACGACGGCGGCAGCGGCGCGCCGTACGTCGTCTCGAAGCGCGCACGCTCGGTCACGCGACGCGGTTCGGCCATGCGCCGATGGTAGGGCCGGCGTGGTGCAACCCTGGAACCGCATACGGCGCCAACTTGTAAGTGGGGCGATGAGACCACGAGCGACATTCGCGGCCACTTCGCTTTTCGCTGTCGCGCTCGCATGTGGAGCGGGCAACGCTCAAGTCGTCGCGAGCCGCTGCGGACAAGAGCCGACCTATCTACCCCAGCTTGGCGTTCCGACGCCGGGGCTCGCGAGCGCGACGCCGGCCGCCACGATCGGGAAGGCGGTCGTCATTGGCGTGTGGTCCGACTGCGTGCGCCCGCAGGTCGCAACCGTTCGCTTGGGGCAACTCGTTCAATGGCAGGCAAGAGAAGGAGCTGCCCCGGAAATCGTGCTGGAAGATGGCACCTCACTCGGCCACGTCCGGCATGTGTTGGAGCTCACCTTCGCGCATCCGGGGACTCTCCGTTACCACTTCCGTCAGTCGCCGGCCGTCGGCGGCACGCTCGTCGTTTCCGCTAACTAGACGAACATACCGTTGCCCATGAGCACCGGCAGGGTGTCGCCACGCGTGGCCAACGCGTACAAGGATGAGGTCGTCGCCGCGCTGCGCAAGATCGGCGACGTGCGGCGCGGCTCTGCCGTTGCGAAGGACCGCGGCTCGTCCATGACGCATCTCGGCATCGGTTTCCCCGCTCTGCGCAAACGAGTGAAGGAAGGCTTTTCCTTCTACGACCTTCCCGCGGAGAAGGTCCTTGCGGTGTGGGATCAGCTGTGGCGGACGTCGCCGTACGGTGATGTTTTGTTCGCCGCGATCGAGTACTACGCGCCGCGCGTCAGAAAGGAAGTAAGCACCGCACTTTGGCCGGTCATGCGCGGGTGGCCGGAGCGCGTCGACAACTGGTGCCACTCCGACGGCCTGAGCTCGCTGTACTCCTGGATCCTCGCCAGTGATCCGGCCGCGGTGTACCCGCAGCTCGTGAAATGGAACCGCGCCCAAGACCAGTGGCTTCGGCGGATCTCGCTCGTCAGCCTCATCCACTACTCGGGCAAGAACGCGGTGTTCGTCCCTCTCGACCGCGCCTTGCCACTGGTCACGGCGTGTCTGCCCGATGAGCGCGAGCACGTGCAAAAGGCGGTGGGCTGGGTCCTACGTGAGATGGGCAACGCCTATCCCGGCGAGGTCAGGGCGTACATCGAGGAGCACCTCGCGGTGATCTCGGCCGTCGCTCTCCGGCGTGCGATAGAGCGACGCAGCCCCGCCGAGAAGGCGGGGCTGCTCGCTATGTCGAGGTCCAGTTCCAGGCGAACCAGACGGTCACGACGTTGAACACGAGACCGACGACGATCAGGAACTTGTCGTACATCGACGGGTACGTAGGCAAGCCGACCAGATTGAACAGGAAGAACCCGACCGCGACGACGATGTTGACCCAACGATTAACGGGGTAGTCGAGCGTCAGCGAGAGCACGAGCATGACGATCGGGAGCACCATGATGGCAGCGATCCCAAGCCACATCTCCTGGGTCACTCGCATTCCCCCGATCTCTCCGGCCTTGAAGTCCCCGCTGAATATCCGCAGCACGTCCCCCAGGAGATACGTCAGCATCAGCGCCGCCCACAGCGCTGACAGCTGGATCTTCATCGCGTCCATCTCGATCACCACCTCACCGTTTCACTGCGCGCCGACGGTGATGACCACTTTGCCCCGAGCGTGGCCTTCTTCCAGATAGCGGATCGCGCCGGGGACGTCTCTCAGCGCGTAGGTCCTGTCGATCACCGGCGTGACCTTTCCCGCTTCGATCAGATCTCTCAAGATCTCGAGGTCCTTCTTGTCCTCCGTCGAGGAGAGCACACGCAGCCTCTGCCTTACGAACCGCGCGAGCATGTACGTCTTGAAGAAGCGGCCGAGCATCCCAAGCCACGGTCCACCACCCTCACCACCGACAAGCACAAGGGTGCCCTGGGGCGTGAGGGCGCGCCGCAGATACGACAGCGGGCGGTTCCCCGCGGTGTCGAGGATCAGGTCGTACCGACGCGCGCCGCTCGCGAAGTCGTCGCGCGTGTAATCGATGACCTCGTCAGCGCCGATCGATCGGACAAGGTCCACCTTTGACGTGCTGCACACGCCGGTGACGTGTGCTCCCAGTGCCTTGGCCAGCTGGACCGCGAACGCACCGACGCCTCCCGCCGCGCCGATGATCAGCACGCTCTGCCCGGGTCGCAGCTGTCCCGTATCGCGCAGCCCCTGAAGCGCGGTGTGTGCGGAGATGGGAACGGTCGCCGCCTGCTCGAAGGTGAGGTTGGCCGGCTTGCGCGCGATCCGGTCCGCTCGGGCGGACGCGTAGTCGGCGAATGCGCCTTCGCAGGTGCCGAACACGTCGTCGCCTGGCTGAATGTCAGTCACGTCAGCGCCGACCGCCTCGACAGTTCCAGCGAGAGCCCTGCCCCGAACGCGGTCCTTCGGCGCGCGAAATCCATAGCCCATGACGCGGACCAGGTACGGCAGACCGGTCATGAGATGCCATACACCCGGATCGACGCCCGCGGCCTTGACCCGCACCAGCACCTCGCCAGGTCTGACGACCGGCTTGTCGATCTCCCTGAGCTCCAGGACATCAGCCGACCCGTATCTGTCTTGAACGATCGCTTTCATCGTGTTCTCTCCATTTCCTGCTTGCGTCACGCCGTGGTGGCCGCGTGCCCGCGGACCGTGGCCGCTGGACGTTCGTCGCGCCGCTGCGCTCGGACGCCTTTGGTGAGTAGGTACGCGACCATCCACAGCTCGGCGACAGCCGGCGGGATGATGACGACCGCGGAGATCGTCTCGCCGAATCCGGGGAACAGGAACAGCACGAGCATGTCCACGACGTAGCTGATCCCCCCCGCGATCAGAAGGACACCCAGCGCCCTCGGGAACATCCCCGATCGGTACGCGAGATATCCCAGCGGCACGAGCCACAGCCCGAAGAAGATCTGCGCGATCAGGTAGCCGTAGTGCTGGATGTCGAGAAGGAGCAGTACGAGCGCGCTCGCGCCCGCGGCGCCGAATGCGGCCACATACGCCCCATTCGTTGCGACCAACAGGGCCGCAAACTGGAACACCATGTTCAGGCAGATGATCGTCGTGGCGATCGCGACGAGGATCACCATCGCGCGCCCCGCGCCGACATTCACGTGCTTCAAGAGCTGGTAAAGCGCCATCCCGAGAAAGAGAAAGACAGTGGCCTGGAACAGGTCGGCGACGACGCCGGCGCGGACGAGCCCCGAGTTCGTCACCACGCTCTGTGCGGTCGCGGCCGCGTCCCCCGGCACGTAGACCTGAGCGCGCACGATCAGGTGCGCGAAGCCGCCAAAGATCGCAACGATGAGATACAGGACCCCTGCGAACCTCGCGTGTTGTTTGGTGGACATTCTTCGATTCCCCTTCCTTTACGTACACCGTAAGCGTACGGCGTAAGTAGACACGTACGCCGTAAGCCTGTCAAGTGGGGAGGGGCGCCAGGGGTGTAAACTTACGTTGTACGCCTAGCGCACCATTCGAAAGGGGCACCTGGATGGCGACGCGGACCGAGCCCAGCGCAGAGCCTCGGATGCCGCTCAGCAAGGAGCGGGTGCTTCGTGCCGCCGTAGCCCTGGCCGACAAAGGCGGGATCGAGTCCCTGAGCATGCGAAAGCTCGCCCAGGAGCTCGGCGTCGAGGCGATGTCGCTCTACAACCACGTCCGGAATAAGGACGACATCCTCGACGGCATCGTCGATGTGATCCTCGGCGAGATCGAGCTGCCTCCCACGACGACCAACTGGAAGACGTCCATGCGCCAGACGGTGCTGTCGGCCCGCAAGGTCCTTCTCGCCCACCCCTGGGCGCCTCGTGTCCTCGAGTCCAGGAAGAACCCAAGCCCTGCGACGTTCCAGTACTTCGAGTCGGTCATCGGAATCCTCAGGACCGGCGGCTTCTCAGTGGACCAAGCCCATCACGCACTGCACGTGCTGGGCAGCCGCGTCCTCGGGTTTACACAGGAGCTATTCAAGGACTCCGATGAGCTCGCGTCCGGCCCGGAGGCGGAGGCCATGTACGCGCAGATGGCCCAGACCTTCCCGTACATGATCGAGATGGCGATGGCGGTCACCCATGAAGGCGGCCTCGGCGGTTGCGATGACGACGTGGAATTCGTGTACGCCCTGGATCTGATCCTCGACGGCCTCGCCAGGGCCCGCGACGCGGAGTCAGCGCGCTCGGAGCACGAGCTTCCCCGCTAGCTGACCGATGCGCTCGCGCGAGAGTGCCATCGGCTTGTAGTCGCCGCGTGCCCATAGCTCCGTCTGGTCGCGCCAATGTCCGGAGAGTGGCTGGCCGCTCTGACCCGTCGGGATGATCGAAAGCGATGCGTCAACGTCGGCGAGATCGACGATCTGCCGCTCGGACGCGTGACTGCGCAGCGCGAACGGCCGCAGCAAGGAGTACGCGCCATTGTTGGGCGAGTAGCCGTCGCCGGGACGGCCCAGCGGTCCGATGGTGAAGAGGCGGTCCAGCGGCTTCGCCGCCGAGAGCGGATGCTCGAACGACACCGTATGGAGATCGCCCCAGCGCCACGACGTGGCCGTGGGTCCGAGGCGCTTCTGGAGATCGCGCACCGCGTCCTCGAGCGCGTACGACGCGATCGCATCGCGGTCGCCCCCCTCACCTCGCGTGAGATCAGCGAACCACGTGCTGGATGGTGAACTGATGAGCGCGTACAGCGCGAACGTCGGCCGGCCGTTGGCGACGTACTCCTCGTAGAGCGCCGGACCGAGCTTGTCGCGGAACGTGCGCTCGCACATATGGACGAGCCACGCCTCGTAGACGGCCGCGGCTGCCGAGTCCACGCCGAGAGCGCCATCCCATTCCCGCACGAGGCGCTGGCCCTCCGCGGCGATCGGGCTGCCCGCGCGCGCCGAGAGGATCGCCGCACGGAAGCGCTCGACCGGCAGCGAGGTGACGTCCGTCTGTAGCGCGCGAAAGCGCGCGACGTCGGCGCCGCGGATATCGGTGAGCGCCTGACGGAGGTAGGCATAGCGGAAGCCTGGATCCCACTCGCCCTCCCAGCCCGTCTCCGTCGCGCGGTCCACCGGGCGGTTGTTCGCGTTCAGCACGACGCCGGCCGGCGGGTCGAAGAGAAAAGGGTTGTCGTCCGCGGGCCGCAGGCCGCGCCAGTCGTACTCGCCGCTCCAGCCGGGCATCGGCAGTCTGCCGTCCCCCTTCTTGCGATCCGGCAGACGGCCGACGAGCTGGTAGCCGATGTGCCCGTCGACATCGGCGTAGCACGCGGAGAGCGTCGCGCCGACGAAGAGCGCCGCGGCGGCACGGAACTCGGTGAAATTCCGCGCGCGGCCCAGGCCCAGCACCGCCTCGACCGTGCGCGATCCCTCGAGGGCGCTCCAGCGCAGCGCGAGCTGCGCCTTCTGTTCTTTGAGGACCGGCGTGAGGATCGGGCCGTGTCGTGTGATCGTCACGTCGACGATCACCGGATCGGCGCGGCCCTTCACCTCGATCACCTCGCGGACGAAGGTCGCGACCTCCATCCGCCCTTCGTGCTCGTATCGGCGAAGGTCCGTGGGATCTTGACGCTCGACGAAAAGGTCCTGCGTGTCGGCGTAGGCGTACGTGAAGCTCCACGCCACCCGGTCGTTGTGCCCGATCACGACGCCCGGAACGCCGGGGATCGAGAACCCGATGAGGTGAAGATCGCCCGCGTCGAGCGCGATCTCGTACCAGATGCTCGGATTGCGCACCGGC
>DATEZK010000055.1:0-2659 GCA_035255665.1 Candidatus Limnocylindria bacterium | reverse complement strand
AAGGACCCGACGCTCCTCCGCGTGAGCGTCGAGGCGCCAGACGGCAGCATCGCCGCGATCGGCGACATCGGCACCGGCTTCCAGCCTCGGCCCGACCGCTCGCAGTTCATCGGGATGACGGTCCTCGCGCCGCACCGGCGCAAGGGCATTGGCACCGCGCTGCTCGTCGCCCTCGAGGAAGAGGCCCGGCGCCGCGAGGTCCCGAAGCTACTCGGGGGCGCGAACGAGGGCGAGAAGTACGCGCTCGATTGGGCTATGGGACACGGCTACCGTCAGATCGGCCGGCGCATCGCGTCCTATGTCGAGCTCGCGAGCTTCGAGCCCGCGCAGTTCTCCGAAGCGCTCGAGCGCGCACGCGCCGCGGGGATCACGATCATGAGCTTCGCCGAGACGCTCGAAGGGCGCGACGCCGCGGCACGAGAGAAGTGGTGGCGCGCGCTATACGAGGCGGAAGCGCCGATGTGGGAAGACATCCCCTTCGCGACTCCGACTCCGCATTGGCCCTATGACCGTTTCTACGAAGCGGCGACCAGCGGCCAGCAGCTGGCGGACCTGTCGCTGGTCGCGTATGCAGGCGATCAAATCGCGGGGTTCACCACCACCGGGAAGAGCAAAGACAAGGACGGCTGGACCTGGATGACCGGGACCGCTCGCGAGTATCGCGGCCGCGGCGTCGCGCGCGCGCTCAAAGTCGAGGCGCTCACGCGCGCGAAGCGCAAAGGCCTTCGGGCACTCGGCACGACGAACGACGAGCCGAACAAGTCGATGCGCGGGATCAACGCGAAACTGGGGTACCAGATGCTTCCGGCCCACGTGGAGCTGGAGAAGCCGCTGGCCTGATCTCCGGCGGGAGTAGCAGGAGCACCAGACCGGCGCCGAGCGCTGCCATCGAGGCGAGCAGGATTCCCCCACCCACATCCGTCAGCTGCCAGATCGCCGACGCCCCCATCGCGCCGATCACGGTGCCGGTCTGCGCGACGGCGCTCACCACGCCGAAGACGCGGCCGCGACGCGCGGCGGGGACCGCCGTGGTCAGCAGCGCGAACCACGATGCGTTGTACGCCGTGAGCGCGGCGCCGGTGACGAAGCTGATCGCGTAGAAGAACGGACGCGGCAAGTTGAAGAACAGGACAAAGCCGAACAGGAAGATCGGGATCGAGGCGAGCACGGCCATTCGCCGCCGCCCGGTGCGATCGGCGAGGTGACCGAGCCACGGCCCGAGCGTGATGTCGCCGATCCCGAAGACGGTGAAGATGATCCCCACGTCGAAGGTGGTCCAGCCGAGCCGCGTGGTGACGAACGGTGCATAGCTCGTGATCCAACCGCCGAAGCCGATCAGCAGCAGCAGATTACCGGCGAGAAGAATGAAGACGGTCCGGTTCCACACTCGCCCGCCGGCCGCCGCGCTCGTCCCGCTGTCGTGCGGCCTCGGCTTCGGCCGCGGCAGAAAGAACGCGGCGACGAAGGCGAGCGCGCTCGTCCCCGCCACGATGATGAACGGAACGCGGAGGTCACCGGACGCCGCAACGAGGCCGCCGAAGGCCGGGCCCAGCACGCTGCCCGCGGAGTTCGCGGCCGAGATGATGCTGTTGAAGAACGCCAGGCTCGCCTGCTCCGCGGTCTGTGCGATGTAGACCCGCGTCGCGACCATGTTCACGCCGCCGCCGAGACCGGCGATGAAGCGGTAGCCGATGAGCGCGATCGCCGTGGGCGCGGTCGCGATGAGAACGTTCGCGAGCGCGTAGGTCCCGATGCCCGCGACGATGAAGCGCCGAGCGCCGAAACGGTCCATCGCGAATCCGGAGGCGAACTGCGCGACGCCGTTCGCGATGGCGAAGCCGCTGGTCATGAGCCCGAGCTGCAGCGGTGAGGCGCCGAGCGAAAGCCCGTAGAGCGGAAGCAGCGGCAGCATGATCGAAATGCCGAGGCTCGAGACGAACGAGATCGTCGCGAGAACGGCGAGCGCCGGGCCACCGACCTCGCGGACGCGCTTGATCACCGAGCGCAGATTACGACCGCGTCGCCGACGGTCCACCTCGTACGCGACATACGCTTGTCGACGTGGCGGACACGGCGATCGCCTTCGACGGCGCCAGTAAGCGGTACCGCAATGGGACGCTCGCGCTCCGCGAGGTCACCTGGTCTATCCCCGTCGGCGCACGAGCCTGCCTCCTGGGGCCGAACGGCTCGGGCAAGACGACGTCGATCCGCCTCCTGCAGGGCGCGCTCGCGCCGACGACGGGGTGGGTGTCGCTCCTCGGCAAGGAGGTCAACGGGCCGCACTACGGAAACGCGCGCCGGCAGTGCGGCATCGTTCCACAGAGCGCCGGCATGTACACCGATCTCACCACGGCCGAGTACCTGGAGCTCGCCCGCAGGCTGTACGGCCGGGGCGACGTGCCGAGTGCGATCGAGACGTTCGGGCTGGGAGAGCACCGCCACAAGCGTCTCGCGCAGCTATCGGGTGGCTTTCAGCGCCGGGTCGTGGTCGCCGCCGCGCTTCTCTCGGAGCCATCTGTGCTGCTCCTGGACGAGCCGACCGTCGGGCTCGACCCGGTCGCGGCACGCGAGGTCCACAACTACTTGCGCGCGGCGATGAAAGGTCGCACGACGCTCCTGTGCACGCACAACCTGGCCGAAGCCGAAGCGCTCTGCGACG
>DATEZK010000054.1:0-2389 GCA_035255665.1 Candidatus Limnocylindria bacterium | reverse complement strand
GCCGTCACTGCAGCATGCGGTGATGATCGAGGCGGTCGAGAACCACATGCCCGAGGTCGTCGTCATCGACGAGATCGGGACGGAACAGGAGGCGGCGGCCGCCCGCACGATCGCCGAGCGTGGTGTGCAGCTCATCGCGACGGCGCACGGGAACACGCTCGAGAACCTCATGCTCAACCCGACGCTGACGGATCTCGTCGGTGGGATCCAGACGGTGACCTTGTCCGACGAGGAAGCGCGTCGTCGTGGGACGCAGAAGTCGGTGCTCGAGCGGAAAGCACCGCCGACATTCCAGGTGCTCGTGGAGATCCAGGCGTATCAGCGCGTCGCGATCTACCACGACGTATCGCAGACGGTGGACGCGGTCCTGCTCGGGATGCCGGTCGCGCCGGAGATCCGCGAGCGCACCGAGAGCGGCGAGATCGCGCGAAAGACGCAGACGCCGACACGCGCGCCGGCCGATGCCGTCGAGCGACGCAGCACGCCACGCCTGCCGGTGGATGAAGGCATGCGCGAGACGATCAAGGTCTATCCCTTCGGCCTGTCGTGGACGCGCGTCGAGGACGCGGCGCGCGGTCTCGGCATGCCGGTCGCGATCGTTCGTGAGCCCGAGGACGCCGACGTCGTCCTCACGCTGAAGAACTACTACCGGCGCAAGACGCCACGGCTGCGCAACGCCGAGTCCGCGGGCATCCCGATCTACATCGCGCGGAGCAACTCATCGAGCCAGATCGCGAGCGCCCTTGCCAGCGTCATCGACCTCCGCCGCGGTCCCGAGGACCAGGCCCTCGAGGAGGCGCGCGAGGCGATCGAGGCGGTGGCCGGAGGGCAGAGCGATGAGATCGAGCTCGCGCCGCAGAACGCGTACGTGCGACGGCTGCAGCACGAGCTTGCTGAGCGCGCGAGCCTGTCGTCGCGCTCCACGGGCCACGAGCCCGTGCGCCGCGTACAGATTTATCGGTGAAGCGCGGCCTCTTCCTCTCCTTTGAAGGGGGCGAGGGATCCGGGAAGTCTCTCCAGGCGCGCCGCCTCGCCGAGACCCTGATGGAGCGCGGCCGCGACGTGGTCCTCACGCGCGAGCCCGGCGGGACCGCCGCGGGCGAACGCATCCGCGACATCCTTCTGCACGCGCGCGAGATCCCGCTCAGCCCCGAGGCGCAGCTGCTGCTGTTCAGCAGCGCGCGTGCGCAGCTCGTGCGCGAGGTCATCCGCCCGGCCCTTGATGCCGGGAAGATCGTCATCGCCGATCGCTTCTTCGATTCCAGCGTCGTGTACCAGGGGCACGGCCAGGGCGTCCCACTGGAGGCGATCCGTGAGGTGACCCGGCTCGCGGTCGGGACTCTCGTGCCGGATCGCACCTTTCTGCTCGACGTGCCGGTCGACGTGGGTCTGGCACGGTCTGGATGGCGCGCCGAGGCCAAATGGGACCGGTTCGAGGCCGATGCGACGGAGCTCCACGTCCGCGTGAGGGACGCCTACCTCCGGCTGGCGGCGGCGGAGCCGCGGCGGTTCGTGATCATCCGGGCCGATCGCGATGAGGCCGAGGTCGCCAGCGACATCCGCCGCGAGGTGGACGCGCTGCTTGGAGCTCCGGCGTAGGCCGGTGTCCGGGAAGCGCGAGGGTATAGTCCCGCCGGGATGAAGCTCGTGGTCGCGATCGTCCACCCAGAGGACGCCGGGGCGCTGGTCGACGCGCTCACCGACAAGGAATACCGGGTGACTCGCCTTCACTCGCAGGGTGGGTTCCTGAAGACCAGCAACGCCTCGATCATCGTCGGCGTCGAGGAAGCCCAGGTCGAGGATGTGATCGCGACGATCCGAGAGACCTGTCACGCGCGGTCGCAGCACATCAGCCCGATGCCTCCGATCATGGAACCGGGCGAGTTCTACATGCCGTATCCCGTGGAGGTCACTTTCGGCGGCGCCACCGTTTTCGTGCTCGACGTGGCCCGCTACGAACGCCTCTAGCCATCACTGCGGATCGCAATGGCGAGCGCGTCAGGGCTCCCGCGATTTCTCCAACCGGACTGCGGCCTCGGCGCGGTTGGACGCTCCGAGTTTTCCGCGCGCGTTCGCGAGGTGACGCGCAACTGTGTGTGGACTCAGATAGAGGCGCTCCGCGATCTGGCGGTTCGTGAGGCCATCCGCCGCGAGTGACAACACTTCCATCTCACGTTCGCTGAGGGAGATCTGCGCTCCCGCGTGCGAGGACAGCTTCGCGGCGGAGCGGCCCACTTCGTCGTTGCGCTTCGCGAGCCGCGTCAGGATCTCCCGCGCCAGCATCGTACCGACCAGCCCGAGCACGTCGACGGCCGCGGCGCGCGCTGCACTCGTCACGCTCGGATCGTCGAGGTGGCGCATGACGACCTCCGTCGTGACCGCCGGCCTT
>DATEZK010000053.1:0-2155 GCA_035255665.1 Candidatus Limnocylindria bacterium | reverse complement strand
CCGCTGCTGATCGTCCTGCTGCTCGCTGGCTTTCTTCAGGCGGCGCAGCGTACGCGCTTCACCGAGATCGACGTCGAGCGCATCAACATCGTGGAGCCGGACGGGAAGCTGCGAATGGTCATCTCCAATCGGCCGCGGTCGATCGGCCCGATTTACAAGGGGAAACCGTTCGGATATCCCGGAGGCACGCGCCCGGGGATAATCTTCTTCAACGACGAAGGGACGGAGAACGGCGGACTGGGCTTCAGCGGAGGACGGCAACCCGATGGGACATTCCGCGCGGGCGCGCAGCTGGCATTCGACCAGTTTGATCAGGACCAGGTGCTCTTTCTTCAATACAGCGACAACAATGGTCTGCGTCGCATGGGGTTGACCGTCGCCGACCGTGCGGACGTATCGATCTACGACTTCGTCATGCGGCGCGATTCCATCAATAAGATGCCGGACGGTCCGGCGAAGACGGCGGCCCTCGCGAAGCTGATGGAGCCGGTGAACGGCGTGCCGCTGATGGCGCCTCGCGTTTACGTTGGACGGGATCTCAGTAAATCGGCTATCGTCAACCTGAGCGACCGGTTCGGCAGAGCGCGCTTGCGCCTGCTCGTGGACTCGGTCGGAACCGCGCGGATCGAGTTCCTCGATGAGACAGGGCGCATCGTCCAGCGGATCCCGGAAGGTTAGGCAGCCCGTTGCATCAGGTTCCTACGCCGGTCGTCACGCCTCGCCCTCGCGGAGTGAGCGTCGTCATCCGCACGGTCAGGAGATCGACCCGTCCCATGTCGACCTCGACGCCGATCCCCGGGCGGTCGAGCGGAACGCGCACCATTCCGTCGGCACTCATCGTCCATTCCGGCGTCACGATGTCGCGCTCCCAGTAGCGTGCGCTCGGGCTCACGTCGCCGGGCTTCGTGAAGTTTCGGAGCGATGCGAGGGCAACGTTGCACGCGCGGCCGATCCCGCTCTCGAACATGCCGCCGCACCACACCGGAATGCCTTTCGTCTCGCAGAAGTCGTGAATCGCGCGCGACGCTGCGAATCCGCCCACACGTCCGGGCTTGATGTTGACGATGCGGCCGCTGCCGAGCGCCACCATGTCGCGCGCGCGATCGACCGACGTGATCGATTCATCGAGGCAGATCGGCGTCGTGAGGCGTCGCTGGAGTGCCGCGTGCTGCACGAGATCGTCGAACGCGAAGGGCTGCTCGAGCATCAGCAGGTCGAGCCCGTCGAGCTGTGCGAGGTGGTCAGCATCGGCGAGCGTGTAGGCGTTGTTCGCGTCGGCCATCAGGGGAACGGACGGCCCGAGCTCCTTGCGAACCGCGGAAATCCAGGACACGTCCGCGCCCGGCCCGATCTTGATCTTCACCTTGCGGTAGCCTAACGCGAAGGCCGCCCGCGCCTTCTCGACGAGCGCCTCCGGCGAGCGCTGGATGCCGATCGAGATACCGGTGGCGATGTGCGACCGGGTCCCGCCGAGGACGTTGGCGAGCGACGCGCCGAGCCGCTCGGCGGTGAGAACCCACGCCCCCATCTCGACGGCGGCCTTCGCCATCAGGTGTCCGCGGAAATCGCGCTCGAGCGCGGGGAACACCTCGCGAGCGTCGCCGAAGACGCGGCCGAGGACGCGCGGCGCGATCCACTCCGTGATCGCGTGCCAGGCCGTGTCGATGGTCTCCGGGCTGTAGTTCGGGTACTCGCCGGCTACGCACTCGCTCCACGCTGTCACCCCGTCGCCGTCGAAGAGCTCGAGCAGCGCAATGCGACGCTCGTCCACCACACCGCTCGAGATTCGAAATGGCTCGAGTAAGGGAAGACGGATTTCCCGGAGCGTGATCCGCTCAATGCGCAGCATGCGCGAGCCCGGTGGTGGAATCAGCCGCGGACTGCCGCCCACGTGGCGACAACTCGTAGGACGGCAGCTCGTCTCCCTGCCCACGGCGGAAGCCGACCACCTCGTACCCGCGCGCCAGGTACGACTCGAACGCTTCTCGTGTCACCCGGCGCCAGACCGCGCGCCGCTCGTTAGGTTCCGCCTCCAGGTCCCGCGGGATGGCTATGCGAACCACCGGCGCATCGAGAAGACCGTTGAGGGCCGGCAGACCGTCGGACGCGGTCGGGTTCACCAGCAAACCGGGGCGCGACGGGCGCTCAGCGGCAT
>DATEZK010000052.1:0-3253 GCA_035255665.1 Candidatus Limnocylindria bacterium | reverse complement strand
ATTCGCGCCGTTGTTGGCGCCGGTGTTGGCGCCGGTGTTGGAATCACACTCCACCCAGAAGACTTTGTGCTTCTCAGCCCCTGGGGGAATTGGGGATGAGGTCTGGTCGAAGAACAGCTTGTAGTGACCGTCGGGGAGCGTGATCACGCGTGACTTCCAGTCGCCGTTGCTGTTCGCTGGTCCCCAGTTCTCGGGACCCGCTGCGGTACCGCTGCCTGTTGGCTCCCAACGCTCAATTCTCCACCACCCGGTGGCTTGAGCGTCGAAGTTGAAACCGTGGATGTGGAATATGCAGACGTGCGGCTCGTTCCGCTTGATCGGTTCGGCCTCTCCTGGTTCCTCGTGGATTTTCACCGTGCCGTTGAACCCCGGGGGATCCGCCAAAGCCGGGGTCGACGCGGTGAACACCAAGAGGGCGAGACCAGTGAGGAAGGTCAGGACTCCAGATGCCTTGCGCATTGCTTGCCTCCTGTGTTCATTTCGTTGCATGCGTGCCCCATGCGGGGCTTTGCTTCACACGGGAGGCAGGGCTCGCTCCACCGGAGGCGAGGCACGTAACGCGGAGACACGCGCGACCCTCCGGCTCGGTAACGTGATTGCGTCGCCTACGCGACAGCAAGCGTGTTGTCGCGTCGTTGTCGTTCCGCTGGTGATTCGTCGTCGATCGTTGAGGGCTCATTGCTCGTTTTCGGCACGCCGACGCGGGTCAGCCACGCAGGCGGGCCGTAACGCCGGCAGTGGCGCTTACCGACCGGTAGGTAGAATCGGTGGGTGGTCAAGCCATCCGGTCGGCCGAAGGGCTCGACCCGCGAGCGCGTACTTCAGGCTGCGGACCGCCTTTGGGGCGAGCGCGGAGTGCGCGGAGCCTCCCTGGATGACATCGCGCGTGAGGCGGCGGTCACCAAGCCGACCGTCTACTACTACTTCGCCGACAAGAGCGCCCTCTTCACCGCCGTCGTCTGCAGCGTCCTGGAGGAGCACGGCGGCGCGCTGAAGACGGCCGCCCGGCGCGGGGGCCGCTCACGGGATCGGCTGATCTCTGCGCTCGCCTACCTGATCGGGGCCCGCTGTAGCGCGCCACGGCTGCTCAGGGACGGCGGGGTGACCCTGACCGTCGACCAGAACAGTCAGGCCCGCAGCGCCTTCTTCAGGCACTTCTTCGCGCCGCTGCAGCAGATCCTCGACGACGGCGTACACGCGGGAGAGCTCCGCCAGATGGACACCGGCTTCGCGGCGCAGGCGCTGCTCAACCTGCTCGATCCCTGGACCGGCCGCGACCCGCTACCCGGTGGGCGCGAACCTCAGGAGCTGGCCACGGACATCGTCGGCCTGATCGTCGACGGCATCGGGGTGTAAGGGTGTCTTTGCGCCCTGTTTATCTACCGACCGGTAGGTAGGGGAGCCGCACGGCCCGAGCGGGCCCAATCTCCGATGCGCTCGACCGCGAGACTCAGGTTCTCCAATGAGTTCGCGTAGGAGAGGCGCAGGTGGCCTTCGCCAACGGGGCCGAACGCGGTCCCGGCGAGAACGGCGACGCCGGCCTCGTTGAGGACGCGGTTCGCGACCGTCGCAGCGTCGCCCAGCCCGAGGCCGGTGACGTTGGGGAAGACGTAGAACGCACCTTTGGGCAGACGGCAGGTGATCCCGTCTATGCGGTTGAGTCCAGCGACGATCGCATCGCGCCGCCGGCGGAACTCCGCGAGCATCGTGTCGACCTCCGCGGGCCTCTGGGAGATCGCGACGACGCCAGCCCGCTGCGTGAACGTGGCGGTGCAGGACACCGAGTTGGTCACGAGCTTCGCGACGGGATCGACGAGCGGCTTCGGGAAGGCGCCGTAGCCGAGGCGCCAGCCGGTCATCGCGAACGTCTTGCTGAATCCGTCGAGCAGGATGGTGCGCTCGGCCATGCCCTCTTCGGCGACGATCGAGCGATGCTCGCCGTCGTAGGTGATCTCGGCGTAGATCTCGTCCGAGAGGACCCACAGGTCGTGCTCGCGCGCGATCTTCGCGATCTCGCCGATGGCTTCCGGCGACAGAAGTCCGCCCGTCGGATTGTGAGGGCTGTTGAGGATGAGGAGCTTCGTGCGGGGCGTGATGAGCCGGCGCAGCTCGTCGAGATCCGGAACGTAGTCGTTCTCTTCGCGCAGCGCGAGCGGCACACCCGTCGCGCCGGCGAACGAGATCATCGATGCGTAGATCGGGAAACCCGGGTCCGGATAGATGGCCTCATCGCCCGATTCGAGAAGCGCGAGGATCGCGAAGAACATGATCGGCTTCGCGCCAGGCGTCACGACGATCTGACCTGGCTCGATGTGTAAGCCGCGCGCCCGGTTCAGGTAATTCGCGCACGCTTCGCGGAGCTCGGGGATGCCGGCCGAGGGCGTGTAGTGGGTCTCGCCGCGTTCGAGCGAGGCAACGCCGGCCGCGACGACCGACCGCGGCGAGTCGAAGTCAGGCTCGCCGATCTCGAGGTGGATGATGCTGCGGCCCTTGGCTTCGAGTGCGCGCGCACGCGCGAGGACCTCGAATGCTGTCTCGGTGCCGAGCCGCCCCATGCGGCGCGCGAGCGGACGCATGCCGGCGAGTTTAGACCTTGCCCTCGACGCAGGCGCAGCCCTTTGGACCGACGAGCGCGCCGTGTGGCGTGCCCGCGGGAAGGAGCATCCGATCGCCTGGCTTCAGCGTCAGCGTGCGTCCGTCGCCGAGGATGAAATCGATCGACCCGCGCGTGCAGTAGAGGAGCTTGTGGTACGCGTGCGCGTGTTGCTCGTAGCGATCAGCGGGGCCGTTCGACCATCCGTACACGTCGCGAGCCCCGGAGCGCAGACGCTTCTCGATCGCGATCGCGTCAGGCGGGCTGCCGCTGTGCCGGTCGATCTGCACGTCCACTTCGAGATTCCCCTTAGGCCGCGATCTCGCGGAACGATCGCAGCGCGGCGAGATGCTCATCGAGATCGCGGTAGCCGGCACCCATCGTCGTCAACTCCACGCTTGTCATGCCTATGTCGCGGCACGCCTGGATCCCGCGCTTCCATTCCTCCGGCCCGCTGCGTGCGGCTGGGATCCGGCCCTCGACCGGCACCGTCGCGGGATCTCGCCCGGCCTCCCGGACGAAACGCCGGAACGTCTCCATTCCCGCGCGGCCGTCCTCGGTCGGCGGGATATGCGTGAACCAGCCGTCGGCGATCGCGGCGATCCGCCGAAGGGCCGGCTCGATGACTTTCCGATCACGTGCCTGGTAGCCGCCGCCCAT
>DATEZK010000051.1:0-2007 GCA_035255665.1 Candidatus Limnocylindria bacterium | reverse complement strand
CCGAGACGGGCGTGACGCTCGGGACGCCACTCTACATGAGTCCAGAGCAGGGCATGGCGCAGCGGGACATCGATGGACGCAGCGATCAATACAGCCTGGCATGCGTGCTGTACGAGATGCTGGCCGGTCAACCGCCGTTCACCGGACCCACGGCGCAATCCCTCATCGCGCGACACGCTCTCGATTCAGTCCCTCCGCTGTTGACGGTGCGTGAGACGGTCCCGGAGGACGTCGAGGCGGCCATCATGTGCGCGCTCGCGAAAGTGCCCGCTGATCGGTTCGCCACCGTAGCCGGTTTCGCGGCGGCTCTTCGGGGGACGGGCACGTTCCCGATGCGACGCGCAACGCTCAGTCGCACCGGCACCGCTCATGTCACTCGGACGTCTCGTCCGGCAATCATGGTCGCGTTGGTTGCACTGGCCATCGTGGGGCTGGCCGGTGGTGGGTTTTGGGTGTGGCGCCGTCCGACCTCGCTTGCTGTCGCCTCCGACGGCGCCTTCGATCCGAAGCGGATAGCGGTCCTGTATTTCGATGACCGCAGTCGCGACGGTGAGCTCGCTTACCTCGCAGACGGGTTGAGCGAGTCGCTCATGGAGCAGCTCGACGGCGTCAAAGGGCTCAACGTCGTTTCGAAACACGGCGTCGCGCCCTTCAAGGGCAAACAGGCCGACGTCGACAGCGTCGCGCAGATCCTGCGTGTCGGCACGCTGCTGAAGGGAACCGTCGAGGAAGACGGCGATCGCGTCCGCCTAACGGTCAGGCTCCTGGATGGGAACAGCGGCTCCGAGTTCCGCAGCCAGAGTTTCTCGGAGGACAAGTCGAATCTCCTGGTGGCACGGGATAGCCTGGCGAGTCAGGTCGCACTGTTCTTGCGCGACCGACTCCGCGAAGAGGTGCGGTTGCGGGAAACGCGGTCGGGAACGCGCAACGGCGATGCGTGGTCGCTGGTGCAACGTGCGGAGAAGGCGCGGAAGGACGCCGAGGCGTTCATGGCGTCGGACAGCGCGGAGGCAGCGGCGCGGACGCTCGCGATGGCGGATTCGCTCCTCGCGTGGGCCGAAGAGCTGGACTCCAGGTGGGCGACGCCGATCGTACAGCGAGCGTGGCTCGCCTTTCGTGAGGTCCGCAGCATCCGCGATGCGCTGCGAAAGCCCGCAGTGATTGCGAAGGGCATTGAGCACGCTGAACGCGCGCTCGCGCTCGATCCCAGGAACGCGGAAGCGTTCGAGGTCCGTGGGACACTCCGCTATTACAAGCATCTGCAGGGACTGGCCCGGGATCCCAACGAGGCGGCGGAGCTAGTCCGCACTGCCGAGGCGGACCTTCGTCAGGCGACGAGTCTCGACGCGAGCCGCGCGACCGCCTGGAACACGCTGAGCCTGCTCCTCTACCGGACGTACAATCGTGTAGAAGCAAATCTGGCTGCGCAGCGTGCGTACGAGGAAGACACCTATCTCGCCGCCGCCCCGGACATCGTGTTTCGGCTCTATGCCACGTCGTGGGACATGGAGCAGTTCATCGAAGCTGCGAAGTGGTGCGACCTCGGCCGGAGCCGGTTCCCGGAGAGGCCGTCGTTCATCACGTGTCAACTATGGCTCCTCTCGACGAACGTGCGTCAGCCGGATGCGGCGGAAGCGTGGCGACTGTTGGGCGAGCTCGAGCGTGTGACGCCGAAGAGTCAATGGGAGGCGGCGCGGCGTCAGGCACAGATGATCGTCGCGCTGTCGATCGCGCGGGCGGGTTATCCCGACAGCGCCCGTCGCGTGATCGAGCGCTCGCGCGCCGGGCCGGAGATCGATCCGCAGGGCGAGCTCATCGGTCAGGAGCTCGTCGTGCGAGCGATGCTGGGCGACAAGGAAGAGGCGATTCGGATGCTCACGCTCTTTCTGACATCGCACCCGGAACACCGTGAGGGATTCTTCAAGGCGAACCGGTGGGAGTTCCGGGGTTTGCGCGAGGATCCGCGTTTCCTGGGATTGGTGGGAGCGGGGGACTGAAGCCCACAGG
>DATEZK010000050.1:0-2448 GCA_035255665.1 Candidatus Limnocylindria bacterium | reverse complement strand
CGGGCCCTGAGCACCAGTCGCGCCGTCAGCACCCGTTGCACCTTGCGCACCGGTCGCACCCTGCGCACCGGTCGCGCCATCCGCACCTGTTGCGCCCTGAGCACCGGTCGCGCCATCAGCACCCGTTGCGCCCTGAGCGCCAGTCGGACCCTGCGGACCTGTGGGGCCGATCGGGCCCTGAGCACCGGTCGCACCTGTTGCGCCATCGGCACCGTTCGTTCCGTTGGCACCCGTTGCGCCCTGCGCACCAGTCGCACCTGTTGCGCCATCGGCACCGTTCGTTCCGTTGGCACCAGTGGCGCCTTGAGCACCGGTCGCACCCGTTGCGCCATCAGCACCGGTCGGACCCTGAGGACCGATCGCGCCCTGCGGACCCTGCGCACCAGTCGCTCCGGTCGCGCCATCGGCACCGTTCGTTCCGTTGGCACCCGTTGCGCCCTGCGCACCAGTCGCGCCCGTTGCGCCGTCAGCACCGTTGGCACCAGTCGCTCCGGTCGCGCCATCAGCACCGGTCGCACCGTCAACTCCCTTTGCGCCAGAAGGACCAGCTGGGCCAGTCGCGCCGGCAGGACCTGTAGGACCAGCCACGGTGCTGTCGGCGCCAGTCGCGCCAGTTGCGCCAGCCGGTCCGACTGCGCCGGCAGGACCGGCCGCGCCAGCGGGACCAGCCGCACCAGCGGGACCAGCCGCGCCAGCAGGACCTTGTGCGCCAGCGGCACCGGCGGAACCGGTCGCGCCAGCAACACCATCCGTGCCCGCAACGCCCTGTGCGCCGGTCGCGCCGGTCGCGCCGTCCACGCCCGCAGGACCCTGTGCGCCCGCTGTTCCGTCGGCGCCAGTGGGGCCAGTCGGACCCTGGGGACCGGGAGGACCAGCGGGACCTTCGGTGCCGTCCGTCCCAGCGGGACCGGCATTGCCGGCGACGCTCGGCTCACGACGGAGGAACACGAAGAGATCGAATCCGGTGTTTGTTGGGACGCTCGCGGTGACCGGAGCCGCGAGAGTGCGGACCGCGTCGTCGCTCAGCGCGACAACGTTGGTCGCAGTTACGCGAACGCCGCCCATCGCGACGCCGTCGACCACCGTGCGGGTGTCCTCGACCTGACCGACGACCGCGCCGCTCGAGCTGCGCGCCTCTGCGATAACGCTGACGTTTTGGTCGGTGCGGTCCAGCGGCGACACGACCGATGCGAAGCGATCGCCGTCGGTGTTCGGGATCGTGACCACGACGTTCGCGTCGACGCGATTCACCATCGCGCCCGGGATGTACCGAACGAGACCGCCGTCGCTGATCCCAGCGGCGCGGCCCGTGCGGTCGACGATGACCGCGTCGCGCGAGTCTTCGAGGACGAACGTCACAGTGCTCTGCGCGAACGCGGCGGCGGTCGAAGGTGCGCTGCCCTTCGACGCGACCAGCGTCATGAAGCCGGCGGTGACGGACTCGGCCGAGTTGGCGCTGCCGTCGAGACCGCGGACCTCGACCGAACCCTCGGTCGTGCTGATCGTGGACGCGCCCGACGGATCCACGCGAACGGTGAATGCCGTTCCGGTCACCGAAGCGGTCGAGGTCGGCGTGGTGACCGCGTAACGCGTTGACGACTGGTGGCTGACCACGTGCCACGTGCTGCCTGAGGTCTGACGCAGCGTCGCGGCGATCGAACCGTTGGAAAGCGAACGAAGCTCGACGATCTCGAGCTCGGTGCCTGACTCGAGGACGACGATCGACTCATCGAAGAACGTCAGCGCGGCGTTCGCGAGAGAACGCGTGCGGATCGCGTCGCCCTGTCGCAATACGGTCCCCGTGCCCGCCGGCGCGTACGCGCCGCTTCCGGTGCGGACATCGACGCTGCCCTGGAAGATCGTGAGATTCGCGCGAGCCTGCACCGCGCTCGCGGCCGGGCCCAGGATCACAGCCGTCCCTGTGAGGAACAGCAGGAGCGCCGCGAGCACCGCGGCGACGAGAAGCAGCGGACGGCGCGAACGCTCGCGCGCGATGGCACGCTCGGCTGTCGGGGTCACGATCTTGGGGGCGGCGTTGACGAAGCCACGTGCGATCGCGGCGGCGATCTCGCCGGCGCCCGCGGTCACGACCGTGACCGGCACGTTCCCAAGAAGCGCACTGACATCGCTCGGCGTCTGGTCGTCGAGCGGGTTGGCCATCGCGAGTGTCGCTTCGCTGCGGCCGAGCTTGACGAGTACGACATGACGCTGTTCGCACAGTCGTTTCGCGAGCTGTGCTGCGACCGTCGGATCGATCGGATCGATGAGGCTGCGACGACCGCGCGCGAGGCGCGCGACCCCAGTGTCGTGGTAAGGCGTGAGAGTCACGAGCGGCTTGCCGCTCACGCGCGAGAGCACGCTTGCGGCGCGCGCGTCCGGGATCGATCCGGTCCGGAGCAGCGCCGCCGCGAGCGACTCGCGCGGTCCGCGTGACGCGACCAGGCGCGC
>DATEZK010000049.1:0-2788 GCA_035255665.1 Candidatus Limnocylindria bacterium | reverse complement strand
TGGCTGCTGAACGGCACGAAGATCTGGGTCACCAACGGGCCGATGGCGGACGTCGTGGTGGTCTACGCGGCGAACGATCGCGCCAAAGGCGCGCGCGGCGGTATCACCGCCTTCATCGTCGAGAAGGGCTTCAAGGGATTCCGGGTCGGCAAGGTCGACGAGAAGATGGGTCTGCGCGGCTCGAAGACCGGAGAGCTGATCTTCGAGGACTGCGAGGTGCCCGAGGAGAACGTGCTCGGCGGCGAGGTCGGCGCGGGATTCCGTACAGCGCTCGGCGCGCTCGACATCGGGCGAGTGTCACTCTCGGCCGGCGCGGTCGGGACCAGCCAGTACCTGCTCGAGCTCGGGATCGCGCATGCGAAGCGGCGCAAGCAGTTCGGTCAGCCGATCGCCGCGAATCAGGCGATCCAGTGGATGCTCGCGGACAGCGCGGTCGAGATCCACGCCGCGCGCCTCATGGTCTACGACGCCGCCGCGAAGCTCGACCGCGGGATCCGCGTCTCGCGCGAGGCGGCGATGGTGAAGGTGTACGCGTCCGAGCTCGCGAACCGCGTTGCCGACCGCGTCCTGCAGATCCACGGCGGTATGGGGTACATGAAGGACTCGCCGGTGGAGCGCGCGTATCGTGATGCTCGGATCCTCCGCATCTACGAGGGGACCAGCGAGGTCCAGCGGATGATCATCGCGGAGGACTTGCTAAAAGCGTAAGGCGGGTGGAAGGAAGGGCGAGCGATGGCGAAGAAGATCGCGGTCCAGCCCAAGGACGCGGCGCCGATGGCCGGCCGGCCGTGGACGAAACACTACGACCCCGGCGTCCCCGCGACCCTCAGCTACCCCGACGTCACCTTCCACGCGCTCCTCGACGACGCCGCCGAGAGCTATCCGGACGCGGTCGCGACGATCTTCTTCAACAAGAAGCGCACCTACAAGTCCATCTCCGACGACGCCTGGCGCTTCGCGAACGGCCTGCGAAACCTGGGCGTGAAGAAGGGCGACCGTGTCGCGATCCTCCTCCCGAACGCACCGCAGTTCATCGTGTCGTTCTTCGGCGCGCTTCGGGCCGGGGCCACCGTCGTTCCGTGCAATCCGCTCTACACCGCTCCTGAGCTGCATCACCAGCTCGCGGACTCCGGCGCGACAACGCTCGTCGTGCTCTCGCGGCTCTATCCCGTCGCGAAGGCCGCGCGGGCGGGGACCAGCGTGAAGAACGTGATCGTCACGAACATCAAGGAGGAGATGCCCCCGCTCCTACGGGTGATGTTCACCATCGCGAAGGAGAAGAAGGACGGCCACCGCCAGCCGTTCAAGGGCGACGAGGGAGCGCTCGCATTCCGCGACGTGCTCGATGCCCCCGCCACACCGTTCGACGGCGGGACGCGCACGAACGATGTCGCGCTCCTCCAGTACACCGGTGGTACGACCGGTGTCAGCAAGGGCGCGATGCTCTCGCACCGCGCGCTCGTGGCGAACGTCCTCCAGTGCCGCGCCTGGTTCACAAACCTGAAGGACGCGAGGGGCACCGGCATGGCGGTGATGCCGTTCTTCCACGTGTATGGGCTCACCGTCGTGATGGGTCTGTCGATCCAGAGCGCGTCGGCGATGATCCTCGAGCCGCAGTTCGACCTCGCGCACGTGCTGAAGGATGTGCAGAAGCACAAGCCGAACACCTTCAGCGGCGCTCCGCGCATCTACAACGCGATCATCAATTCACCGCTCGCCACGAAATACGACCTCAAGTCGATCGAGGCATGCGTGTCTGGGTCGGCACCGCTGCTCGTGGAGACGCATCGGAAGTTCGTCGAGCTCACTGGCGCAAACCTCGTCGAGGGTTATGGCCTTACCGAGGCGGCGCCGGTCACGCACACCAACCCGCTGTTCGGGAAGGGCAAACAGAAGGTCGGCAGCGTCGGCGTGCCGTTCCCCGACGTCGAGTCAAAGGTCATGGATCTCGAGAGCGGCACGCGCGAGGTCGGTCCCGGTGAATCGGGCGAGCTCGTGCTGCGCGGGCCGCAGCTGATGGACGGGTACTACAACAAGCCCGAGGAGACGGCACAGACCATCCGCGACGGCTGGCTGTACACGGGCGACATCGCCACGGTCGACGCCGACGGCTATGTCGCGATCGTCGACCGCAAGAAGGAGATGATCATCGTCTCCGGGTTCAACGTGTACCCGCGCGAGGTCGAGGAAGCACTGGCGTTGCATCCGGCGATCCTGGACAGCGCGGCGATCGGCGTTCCGCATCCGATCAAGGGCGAAGAGGTGAAGGCCTTTGTGGTCCTAAAGCCGGGAGTTAACGCGACCGCCGAAGAGATCATCGCGCATAGCCGCACTCAGCTCGCGCCGTTCAAGGTCCCCAAGGACATCGAGTTCCGTGAGTCGCTCCCGAAGACCCTCATTGGGAAGACGCTCCGGCGCCAGCTTGCGGAGGAAGACCGTAAGAAGCGCGGTCAGGCGGCTGCGAAGACCTAGCTTCTTAGTGGGTGACACGGGACTCCGTGTACATGAGCTCGTCCCGGATGATCGACTCGAGCGTGTTGTAGGTGACGCGGAGCACCACGGTCACGTCGCCTTCGGGATAAGGCGAGCGCGGTGCCATCACCATCGCGGTCCAGGCCATTGGGGTTGCGTATGTGTTCAACATGCGTGTGACTTTGGCGCCGCGCGCGCACCGCGGCATCCAGCGGGCAGGGGAGAGCCTCTCCCCCGTGAAGATGAAAGCGCGCCCTCGGATAGAGTTCGCGCTCACGTGGGCTCCCCCGAGCGCGGCAGGACCGACCCGAACGAG
>DATEZK010000048.1:0-2343 GCA_035255665.1 Candidatus Limnocylindria bacterium | reverse complement strand
GGGATCATGGTCGTGATGCGGCGACTCCTCGAGGCGGGGCTACTGAAGAAGGACGCGATGACCGTCACCGGTCGCAGCATCGGCGACGAGGCTCGCGCCGCGAAAGAGACGCCCGGCCAAGAGGTGATGCGCGCACTCGATAAGCCGCTCGCGAAGAGTGGCGGAATGGTGATCCTCAAAGGCTCGCTCGCACCGGAGGGCTGCGTGATGAAGGTCGCAGGACATCTGATGGAAGCGCGGCGCTTCACCGCGCGCGTATTCGATCGCGAGGAGGACGCGTTCGCCGCGGTCGTCGGCGGGAAAATCAAGGAAGGCGACTGCGTGGTCATCCGCTACGAGGGCCCGAAAGGCGGGCCGGGGATGCGCGAGATGCTCGGCGTCACCGGCGCGATCGTCGGCGCGGGTCTCGCAGAGAAGGTCTCGCTCATCACCGATGGGCGTTTCTCCGGCGCGACGCACGGCCACGTCGTTGGACATATCGCGCCTGAGGCTGCGGTTGGCGGACCCATCGCAGCGATCCACGACGGTGACACGATCCTCATCGATCCGGCCAAACGTCGACTCGATCTCGACGTCGCTACGGACGAGATCCGCCGCCGGCTCGCGGCAACGAAAGCGCCCCCGCCGCGCTATGCGACGGGGGCGCTCGCGAAGTACTCGAAGCTCGTTTCGTCCGCTTCGGTTGGTGCTGTTACCTCGGAGTGACGGCCTTCACGGGGACAGCCACCTTCGGCTTCTCTTCGAAGTTGGCCTGAGCAACAAGCTCGCGCCAACCCGGCACGGGCTCGATCTTGGTGATGCGGTACGACTTGTGATTCACCTCGATGAGCTTGCCGACGACCGCGCCATAGGCGACCGCCGACTGCCCGTTGAAGGGTCCTCCGTGGAGCTTGACCGTGACGCTAGCGGTGGAGGATTTCAACGGGGGGGCCGGCGATCTCCGCCGACCCCACCCTTACGTGCTTTTTGTGCCTTAAGCGCGGCGATCCGATTCTTCTCGGCCTTGTCGCGCTTGGGTCCCTTTTGCTTCGGCACCTAGCTAGTAACGGCTGCGGGACTGCGATGGACGGCGCTGCTCGAAGCAGTCGCTGCAGTACACGGGCTTGTCACCACGCGGCTGGAACGGCACGCGGGCTTCCTTGCCACAGTTGCTGCACGTTGCGGTGAACATCTCGCGGGCGCCGCCGCCGTATCCACCACCACCGCCACCACCACCGCCGCCACCAGCGCGGCGTGCCGCGCGGTCAGCGGGGCAACGGCTCGGGGGGTTCTGAAGGCCACGGCTCGCGTAGAACTCTTGCTCTCCGGCGGTCCAGATGAACTCTTGGCCACAGTCGCGACAGGTCAGGGTCTTGTCTGCGAAAGACACTCAGGTCTCCTCTCGTACTTGCCTCTGCGCTTCGAGGATCGGGGCGAGTCTCTACGTGAGGATGACCTGCACGCGACCGACTACGTTCCGGGCCCTTGTCCGCCAGCGGCGCTCCACCTTGTGGAGTCGACCTAAGTGTACCGGTCTTGTGCAGGCTGACCAACATGACGGACCTTCGTTGACGTGGGTCGGGGGCGGTCCCTAGCGTCGTTCGCGATGGCCTTTCCGCTTCTCCCGATCATCCTTCCGGCCCCGATCCCGGGGCCCATTTCGCGTTGGGGAGGCTGAGCCGCACCTAGCAACCGAGCCCAGGCACCGCAAACGGCCTCCCAGAACGGGAGGCCTTTCTGTTGTCAGGACGTAGAAGGAGTGAGATGGCGACACAGCTGGCAACCGGCGACCGGGACCGACTCAACGAGGTGTTCGGCTCGTTCATCGACGAGACGATCGGCATCGTCGCGCGGCAGACGCGCGACACGGTCTCGTTCGCGGTCGGCTCGCCGGCGCGTGAAGCGCTCGACCTGGTCGGAGCGGACGATCTCGCCGCGACGGTGATCCGCCGCGAGGGCGCGAGTGCCCTCGGTTACACGATCACCGAGGGCGAGCCGGAGCTGCGCGCCGCCGTGGCCAGCGACGCGCGTGCGCGCGGCATCGCCTGCGACGCGGAGGAGGTCCTCATCAGCGCGGGCGCGCTTCAGGCGATCGACCTCGCATGCCGCGTGTACCTGCGGCCCGGCGACGTCGTCGTGGCGGAGTCGCCCGCGTTCGCGAATGCACTCTCGGCGTTCCGCAATCACGGCGCGCGCGTCGTCGAGGTCACGGTGGACGAAGAGGGCATTGACGTCGCGGAGGCAGCGCGCGTGCTGCGACGTGATGGCCTACACCCGCGCATGTTCTTCGTCGTTCCCAATTTCCAGAACCCCAGCGGCGAGACGCTCTCCGATCGGCGACGCGACGCGCTCCTCAATCCCGCC
>DATEZK010000047.1:0-2565 GCA_035255665.1 Candidatus Limnocylindria bacterium | reverse complement strand
AGCGCATCGACGACCGTGACACCGAAGCCGAGCTTCGCGAGGTCGCTGGCTGCGGAGAGGCCGGCGCAGCCCGCGCCGACCACCGCGACGCGTCCGCGCGGAGGTCCGATCACCGGCGGCGGCGGCTGCGTGTACGACTGGCCATCGACGCGGATGTTCGCGTGCGTCCAGTCCGACAGGAACTTCTTCACGTAGCGGATCGAGAGCGGCTTGTCGACCTCTTTCCGCCGGCACGCGGTCTCGCACGGCGCGGCGCACACCGAGCCGCAGATCGACGCCATCGGGTTCGGATCGAGAGCGAGCTCCCAAGCCTTTTCGAACTCGCCGGCCGCCGCGAGATTGAGGTACCCACGACAGTTGGTCTTCACGGGACAGGCTTCCTGGCAAGGGATGTTGTCCTGGTACCAGGACGGCCCGACCTCCACCACCTGGTACAGCTCTCTCACTAAAAGGTCATGCTACCGACGGCACATGGCGCGTCAAACGAGCGCGACGATCATCGAGCGCAAGACCCGACTTGACGGATCGGTCAGCGAGTACCACTGCGATCTGTTATCGCTCGAGGTCGATCGTCGCGCGGTGTTGCGTTACACGATGGACCGCGAGTGGGTCATCGCCGACACCGGCATCGTGCTGCATCCGGGTCAGATCACGATCGCGCACTACTGGAACGACCGTCCGTACAACGTCTATCACTGGCTGGATGGGCCGCGGACCATCGCCTACTACTGCAACGTCGCAAGTGACACGATCATCCGCGAGGATGTGGTCGGCTACACCGACCTCGTCATCGACGTGCTTCTACGACCCTCGGGGGAGACGATCGTGCTCGATGAGGAAGAGCTCCCGCCAGACCTCGCGCCTTCGCGGCGGATCCATATCGCTCGCGCGCTCGAATCGATCGCCTCCGGCCCGCGCCGTCTGGTCACGGAGATCGAGCGCGAGACACGCGCCGCACTGGGCGCCTGACCACGCCGCCCGCTAACCACGCCAGAGGGGGTGGGTCTTCCCCCGACCGGGTGTAGCCGGTCTTGTTTAGCAGGACGACACTTCCCGCCATGGACGATTCCCGCCTGGCGAACCCTGGAGCGAACGACCCCCTAGCGGAGGTCGAGCAGGGCACGCCGCAGAGCGGACCGAACCGCAGCGACCTCGAGGCGCTGAAGGACGGCGCCGCGATGATGATCCAGGCCGGGAACCGCGTCGCTGCGATGGCACTCCTCTGGTCTGCCGTCGCGATCGACCCGACCGATCTCGCGTCGCACCGTCGTCTCGCCGCGACTCTCGCGAGCGGTGGCGACATCGACGGCGCGGCGGATGAGTACGCGCGCTACATCGAGTTCATGCTTCCACTCGGCGAGGTCGGCCGCGCCACGCTCGAGCTGTCATATGGAGCGAGCATGCTCGGCGGTCACCCCAAGCTGCACGAAGCCGCGGAGAAGATCGTGACCTCGGTGCGCTCGATCGTGCCGCCGTCCGGCGTTGCGATCGCGCCGACCGCTCCGGCGATGCGTGTACCCGCTCCGGCGATGCGTGTCCCCGCTCCGCCGACGCGGACGCTCGCACCGACGGCGGTGGCTTCCGACCGTGAAGTCGCTGCGCCGCTTCGGGCACCGCGCCTCCTGCCAAAAGTGCCGTTCCGTTTCTGCGTGCACGCCGACGGCGATCGTCACTGGATGCAGCTCGAGGGTGGCACGGCTGACCTCGTGCCGACAGCGGTCCGCGTCGTCGACGCGAACGAGAACATCGTCGAAACGCGTCTCTGCATTCCGCTCGCGGCGGGCGACAAGGGACACGCGCCAGTTGTGGAACACCATGAGCCCGGTGTGGCATGGGTTGTCGTCGGGATCCCGAGTGACGTCGTCGCGGCGATGGACGCGGGCAAGCCGTCGCGGTACGGATTCCAAGCGAAGGTCGACGACGAATGGCTCTCGCTCGATCTCGTCGACACGGGCTGCCGTCTCGGGCGCACGCACGCGAAGAGCGCAGCCTCCTAACAACGTCGACTCGCGTCTAGTCCACTCCATACTTCCGAACACATGAGGTTCCTCAGAGACGCCCTCCCGCTGCGGCGAGGTGAGTGGGGCCTTGCCCTATTTCTGTACTTCCTGCTGACCGTCATGGTCGGCGCGGACTGGGTCGGGAAGCTGGGAGCCGATGCGCTGTTCGTGAAGCGCTACGGCATCCAGAACATCCCGTGGATGTACGTGATCACGCCGATCGCGATGCTCGCGGTGTCCGCGCTCATCTTCTTCTTCATCGATCGCATGCGCCGCCGCACGATGCTCCTTGTCTACGTCGCGGCGGTCTCCCTGCTGTCGGTCGGGATCCAGTACGCGATCACCTACGGAACGATCGGAAACGTGGTCCAGCCCATTTCCTACGTATTCGCGCACGGCGTGAAAGAGACGATCTACATCCTCTTCTGGGTCTATGCCGGCAACCTCTATGACGCCGAGCAATCGAAACGGCTATTTCCCTTCTTCGCGGGGTCGGTGCTCGTCGGGAAGATCCTCGGCGGCATCGTCGGCGCCGCTATCGCGCCGATCATCCACGCGGAGAACT
>DATEZK010000046.1:0-2352 GCA_035255665.1 Candidatus Limnocylindria bacterium | reverse complement strand
ACGCGCCTGCATCGCGCCCATCGAGCCCATTCCGCGGTACGACTTGTATCGGCCGTCCGCGGTCTCGATGACCTCGCCCGGCGATTCGTCGACGCCCGCGAGCAGCCCACCCAGCATCACGGTGGACGCGCCGGCGCCGATCGCCTTCGCGATGTCACCGGACTGCTGGATCCCGCCGTCCGCGATGATCGGGATGCCGTGGCGGTCGGCCGCCTCCGCGCAGTCGAGCACCGCGGTGATCTGCGGCATACCCGCTCCGGCGACGATCCGCGTCGTGCAGATCGCGCCAGGGCCAACGCCAACTTTCACGCTGTCCGCGCCCGCCGCGATCAACTCTTCGGTCCCCTCCGCGGTCACGACGTTCCCCGCGATCACCTGCACGCGGTGGCGCGCCTTGACCTTCTCCACCATCCGGATGACGCCGGCCGAATGACCGTGAGCGACGTCGACCACCACGATGTCGACGCCCGCGGCGACCAGCGCTGCGGTGCGCTCGTCCGCGTCGCCCGAGACACCGACCGCGGCCGCGGCCAGGAGACCCGCGTCCTTTACGAGCTTCACTTCGCGCACCTGCTCGAGGGTCGTGAGGTTGCGGTGGATCACTCCGAGACCGCCGAGGCGGCCGATGGCGATGGCCATGCGCGACTCGGTCACGGTGTCCATCGCCGCGGAGAGGATCGGGATGGCGAGCGTGATCTCCTTGGTGAGCTGCGCCTTCGTGGAGACCTGACTGGGGAGGACGTCGCTACGAGCGGGAATAAGGAGGACGTCGTCGAACGTGAGTCCTTCCTTGGTGAAACGCTCCCCCACGCGGCTCACGTGGGAGAGAGTGTACCGATTAATCGCAGGGGGAACCCCCTGCAACCCCCTTATCGCTTCTGACGCGCTTTGGCGAGACGCTCGCCATACGCGGTGCCGCCCTGGGCCCACAGGTTGAGCATGTCGACACGCTGTTTGGTCCACGACCGCGCGCGCCACCAGAACACGCCCGCCGCCGCGAGAGCGAGGAGGCACGCCGCGGGAAAGATGATCGGCTGCAGTCCCGTGAAGAGATCCAAGCGGTGTCCGACGATGGCGAGCGCCACGAAGACGAGCAGCTCGATCTCGGCCAGCAGGACGAGGAAGATCAGCGCGAACGACGCCGCACCGAATCTCTTCTTGATGCGATAGGGGAACGCGACGTCCAGGAGGCCGCTCACAGACGGCGGATTCTAGAGGAGCGTTGCCTCGCGCTCGGGCCCGATCCCGACCATCCCGACGGGCGCGCCGACCGTCGCTTCGATGCGCGAGAGATAGTCGCGCGCCGCGGCGGGCAGATGCGCGCGGTCCGCGACACCGGTCAGCGGATCGCACCAGCCGGCGAGCTTTTCGTAGCGGGGCACCGCGCGCTCGAGGACCCGCGTCGGCGGCATGTCGGTGGTCATCGCGCCGTCGACCTCGTATCCGACGCAGAACGGGATCTCGCGGTACGCGCCTAACACGTCGAGCTTCGTCACCGCGAGCTCGGTGAAGGCGTTGAGACGGTGCGCATGGCGTGCCGCGACCGCGTCGAACCAACCGACGCGTCGAGGACGGCCCGTCGTCGCGCCGTATTCGTTCGCGCGCTCGCGCAGCGCATCGCCCTCGCCGCCCGCCATCTCCGTCGGGAATGGACCCTCGCCGACCGCGGTGGAGTACGCCTTCACGACCCCAATGACCTTCGTGATGTAGCGCGGCGGTATCCCGGCGCCGACCGCCGCGCCGCCCGCGAGCGGATTCGAGGACGTGACATACGGATAGATGCCCCAGTCGAGGTCGCGCATCGCGCCAAGTTGTCCTTCCAAGAGGATGCGCGCGTCGGTCTGGACCGCCTTCTCGACGAGCGGGAGCGTGTCGACGATCCGATCGCCAAGGGTCGCCGCTGCCGCGAGCACCTCGTCCGCGACAGCCTTCGCGTCGAGGGGCGCGTCGCCGTAGCGCTCGAGGACCCTCTTCTGCCGCTCGAGCTCGCGCGCCACGCGCTCGCGGAAGCGCCGCTCGTCCTTTACTTCGTACACCTGGATGCCGTGACGCGACACCTTATCGGCGTATGCCGGCCCGACGCCCTGACCTGTCGTGCCGAGCTTCTGCCGGCCGCGCTCGCGCTCGTCGAGGCGGTCGATGGCGACATGCCACGGCATCAAGAGATGCGCACGCTCCGCAACGCGCAGGTTGTCGGTGCGGATGCCGCTGCGCTCGAGGTTCGCGAGCTCCTCGCAGAGGACCTGGAGATTCACGACCGTGCCGGGTCCGACGATGCAGAGCGCGTTCGGGTTGAAGATGCCGGACGGCACGAGATGGAGCTTGAAGGTGCCGTGTTGGTTGACGACGGTG
>DATEZK010000045.1:0-4804 GCA_035255665.1 Candidatus Limnocylindria bacterium | reverse complement strand
CCAGCGCGAGGGTCGTCCCGGGATCCCCGGGCACGAACTCGTGATACGCCTTGGTCACGGTCCCGCTGAACTGGCCGTCCTTCAGCAGTTCGAGCGCGAGCGCGGCGATCCGGTCACCCTGCGCCGCGCGCTCGTGCGCGCCGTAGGCGAACACGATCGCGGCGTGACGCCCGGGCGCCTGCGCCGCGAGCAGGTCGCGAACCTCGTCCGCGATACGTTGCTGCTCTCTACTGGTTCGCGCGGCGTCATCCGAGAGGAGCTCGAGTCCGCTCACTTCGATGCGCAGCACGATCGGCGTGGGATCGATGCCCGACGGGCGCGCGGCCTGGATGGACGGCGCGACGGCGTTGGCGGCGAGGAAGATCGCGAACATGCCCAGGAGCAGGTCGGCCCACAGCCAGCCCGCGAGGTTGAACGAGACGCTGCGATGCGCCGAGCCTTGCATGCGCTACCGCCGCGCGATCGAATCGGCCGCGCGCTCGAGGCGCATCGCCGCGTCGCGCAGCCGATCGACGACGCCCTCGAGATCGAAGAGCTGGCCCTCGCGCTCCACCGCGCGCTCGTAGATGCGCCGCTCCTCCGCCGCCATGTCGGCGAGGATCGACTCCGCGTCGCCGGACCCGAAGTCAAGCGCACCGAGCGACGACACGTGACCGAGCAGCGCGCGTATCTCCGACTCTTTCAGCAGTGCCTTGGTGCGGACCTGCGCATCGCGGATCTCGCTACGGACATGAAGCGCGAGCGAGAGCACGATGAGCACGCCGATGAGGCTCGCGTCGGTGATCGCGAGCGTGCTGAAGTTCAGTGCCAGGCGGCCGTCGAATCCCTCCTGCCAGAGCAGCAGGAACGGACGCGAGACGAGATCGGGGCGCGCCGTGAGGAGCTCGGCGTACGCCGTGGCGGCGATTGAGAGGCCGAACCACGTGACGGCGATCGGCGCGAACACCAGCACGTTGCGGATGACCTCGAGCACCGCCCAGAGGCGCGAGTGTTTGCTGGCCAGGAGCTCCGCCAGACCGCGCGGGTCGACCGCGCCGGTGTACGCGGCGGCCTCGGTGGTGCGGCCCTCACGCACGGCGTCGGCAAGACGCGCAAGGACCGTCCCAAGCGACGGCTCGCGTGCCGTCGCTTCGTCGGCGAGACGCTGTAATGCCTCAGCGGTCCCCTGTCGATCCAACCCGTTACTCCCTCAGCCGGGGCTAAGAGTACGTCGCCCCTCCCCGCAAAACGTGTCGTCCGGGGTGCTGGTGCGGCGTCGCGGCCGTTACCTCCGCTAGTCGGGCTCGAGCACCGTCGTGGCGGCCCGGTAGGTGCCCAGGGGCTGGATCCAGTCGCAGCAGGTCCGCATGAGCGCCAGCGCCTCCCGGGCGGGGGAGGTCTGCGGGTCGGCCTCGAAGTCGAGGTAGAAGACGTAGTCCCACGGTCCGGCGCGGCTCGGTCGCGACTCGATCTTGGTGAGCTGGAGGCCGGCGGTGGCGAACGGCTGCAGCGTCCGGATGAGCGCCCCGGGGATATTCGCCGCCGCGTACACGACGCTCGTCTTCCACGGTCCGGTGAGGAGCCCTTCGGGGATGCGGCGTGCCACGTCCGGGTCGCCGTCACGCGCGAGCGCGAAGAAGCGCGTGAAGTTGTCCGGGCTTGTCTCGATCGACTCGGCGAGGACCTTCAGCCCGTAGCGCTCGGCGGCGCGGCGGCTCGCGACCGCGGCGACGGTGCGGTCGCCCGACGCGGCGATGTCGGCCGCCGCGCCCGCGGTGTCGTAGGCGACCTCCGGCTGGATCCTCGCGGTGCGCAGGAAGTCCTCGACCTGCGCGAGCGCCTGCGGGTGCGAGCGCGCGACCTTGATGTCCTCGAGCTTCGCCCAGGGCACCGCCAGAAGGCAGTGGCGCACGCGCACGACGGCCTCGGCCACGATGCGCACGCCGCCGTGGTTGCGAAGCAGGTCGTAGACGTCCGCGACCGACCCCGCGTGCGTGTTCTCGACCGGCACGACCGCGGCATCGACCTCAGCGTTCTCGAGCGCCGCGAAGACCTCGGAGAACGTGCGGCGCGGCAGCAGCTTCTCGTTGGGGAACAGCGCCGCCGCCGCTGCCTCCGAGTACGCGCCGGCCAGGCCCTGGTAGGAGACGCTCAGCGGTACACCGCCGTGCGCCACTCCGCGTGACGCTTGTCGTCGCCGCGCGCGATCGCGTAGTAGAGGTCGCCGATGCGCCGCGCGACCGGACCGATCTTGCCGTCACCCACCACGCGTCCGTCGACCTTCACGCATGGCGCGACCTGCGCGCCGGTGCCGCAGAAGAAGACCTCGTCGGCGATGAACAGCTCGGTGCGATCGATGGCCCGCTCCAGCACCGTGAGCCCGAGCTCCTCGCGCGCGATTGTCGTGATGCTGTCGCGCGTGATGCCCTCGAGGATGTCGTCGGTGACCGACGGCGTGATGAGTTGGCCGTTGCGCACCATGAAGAGGTTCGCGCTGCCGCCCTCGGACACGTGACCGTCGCGCGTGAGGAAGATCGCTTCGTCGGCATCGGCGTCGTGCGCGTCATCCACGGCGAGCGCGGTGTTGATGTACGCGCCGGTGAGCTTGCCGCGCGCCGGGATCGAGTCGTCGGACGTGCGGCGCCACGTCGCGGTTCGCGCGGAGAGACCGGACGTCGGCAGATACGCGCCGATCGGGAACGCGAACATGCCGAAGCCGCTGCGAAGGTCGTGCAGCGCGACCTTGATCGAGCGCGCGGCCTTGTACGCGAGCGGACGGACGTACACGTCGGTGCGGAACTCGTTGCGGCGCAGTAGCTCGAGCGTGACCTCGGTGAGCATCGCGCTGTCACCCGGGAGCTCGACGCGGAGCAGGCGGCAGTTGCCGCGCATGCGATCGAAGTGCTCGGCGAGGCGGAACACGTAGAGCTGCTCCTGGCCCGCGTTCCAGTAGGCGCGGATGCCTTCGAAGACTCCGGTGCCGTAGTTGAGCGCGTGCGTCGCGATGCTGACGTGCGCGTCGGCCAGCTTCTTGAACACGCCGTCCTGGTACGCCCACCCCGTCTCCGGGATCTCCGTCCCCAGGGCCGCCGTCTCCTTGAGCTTTTCGTGAACGCTGCTGGCCATCCGCTTCCTCCTCTTAGAAACAAGAAAGCCTCCCGATCTCGGGAGGCTTCGTTCCGCTGGTTCTGCATTGCCGCTAGCTGAGCGCGCCTCCTCCGCCGGCTCCCCTCGGGAGCTCAATGAAGATGACGAAGAAGACGATTCGTGCCATGAGGAGGCGAACGCTAAAGGGCGGGACTGCGGCCGTCAATGTCACAGCCGTCCTATGACCTCGCCGCGCTGCCACACGCGCCGCGCGATCTCGAGGGCGACGACGTCGGCGGCCACGAAGACCACGCCCAGAGCCACCAGCCCCCAGCCGTCAAGGATGCGCGACGCGGCCACACCGAGCACCGCGAAGATCGCGGCGGAGAGGCCGATCATGAGTCCCGAGATCTGCTGCCCGGCTCTCGTCGTGCGCACGATCGCGGCGACGATCAGCACCCAGCTCCCCGCGGTCATCAGATAAAGGAACGCGAGCACCAGCAGCGCGAACAGGATCTCCGGCGGCAGCGCGCCCCGCATCCGCTCCGCGCCGAAGACCAACGATCCGAGGACGTAGAACACCGTGAGGCTGCCCGCGCAGATCGCCATCACCGGCGCGACCATGCCGAGAAGCTTGCCGACGACGATGTCGATGTCGCGCACCGGCGACGCGAGCAGCGGCACCAGCGTCCCGTTCTCCTTCTCCTGCGTGAAGGTCGAGGCGATGAGCGCGACGCCGGACAGCGCCGGGATCAGGGTGCTCTGCAGCGCGAGTACCAGGATCGAGATGTCGTTCGGGCCGCCGCGCCCCATGCCGCGGCCGCTCAGTACGAAAAGGATCGGGAGCAGCGCGAAGAAGCCGGTGCGGATGACGGCGCCGCGGTCGCCGAAGATCTCCCAGCGGATCTCACGCCAAGCGATAAGCGCCGCCTTACCCATTCATCGCAGGGGGAGAACCCCCTGCAACCCCCCTCGGCTCGCGCGCCTCGGCGACGATCGAGAAGTACGCGTCCTCGAGGGAGCGCTCCTCGCGCACGAGCGTGATGACGCGAAGCCCGCTCTCGAGCAGCGCACGCAACACCACGGGATTCGTGGTGCCGGGCTCGTCCGCGTCGAACCGGAGCGAGGCATAGCCGTTCTCCGCCTGCGCCGGCTCCGCTTTCACCCCGGCACGCGCGAGTGTGTCGAGCGCCAGCCGTGCGTCGCCGGTGAACGACACGACGAACCGTGGATGCGCGTCGGCGCGCAGCGCGCCGGTCAGTCCCTCGCGCGCGACGCGTCCGCGATAGAGGACGACGACACGGTCCGCGATGCGCTGTGCCTCGTCGAGATCGTGAGTGCACAGGAGGATCGCGCGGTGACGCGCGCGCAGCGACACGATGAACGACCGGAGCGAGCGCGCGGTCTCCGGATCGAGCGCGGTCGCGGGCTCGTCGAGCAGCAGGACCGGCGGGTCGTGCACGAGGCCACGCGCGATCGCGACCTTCTGTTTCATGCCGCGCGAGAACGCGCCGAGCCGGACGTCGAGCCGGTCGGTGAGGCTCAGCAGCTCGGCGAGCTCTTCGGTGCGGTGCGCCGCGGCCGCGACGTCGTAGAGGCGGCAGAAGAACTCGAGGTATGCGCGTAGCGTCATCCGCTCGTAGAGCGACGGCTGATCGGTGACCATGCCGCAGCGAACGCGGATGCTCCCCGGATCGGCGCGCACCGAGATCCCGTCGACGAGCACGTCGCCCTCGCT
>DATEZK010000044.1:0-4243 GCA_035255665.1 Candidatus Limnocylindria bacterium | reverse complement strand
CCCGGCGCCGAGCGCGTACGCGAGCGTGCCGCTCGTGATCTGGTTCGGGTCGAGGTAGGGCGTCACGTAGACGTCCGTCGCCAGCAGGTAATCGACGACCTCCCGTTGGGTCAGGTACTGGTTCACGAACTTGACGTGGTCGCGCAAGCCGAGGCGGGCCGCCGACGCGATGAGCGAGTTGCGGTAGGCCTCGCCATCACGTTTCTGCAGCTCGGGGTGCGTCTGCCCCACCACGAGATAGAGCGCCTTCGGATGGCGCGCCACGATCTCTGGCATCGCCTCGATGACGAACTCGAGACCCTTCCGTGGGTCGACGAGACCGAATGTCGACACGATCGGTCGATCCTCGACGCCGAGCTGGCGCTTGAGGCGATGCCGGCCCTTGGGTTCGATGGCCGGCATGCCGTGCTCGATCACGACCGGCGGACGCCGTACGCCATAGACCTCGCGGAGCAAGCGCGCCGCCGTCGTACCCATGACCACGACCTGCTCGCTGTGCTCCGAGACGTAGCGGATCGTCTCGAGTGCCCACGGCTCCGGCTTTGGCGCGACGGTGTGGAGTGTCGTGACGACCGGCTTCGTGCAGTTCTCGAGAAAGACGCGCAGATGGTCGTCGTATGTGCCGTCATGCCACACGCCGTAGAGCCCGAACTCGTGCTGCACGTTGACGATGTCCACGTTCGAGGCGCTGATCGCCTTCGCAGAGTCCCGGTACGAGTCGGGCTCCTCTTGATGGATCCGCCAGCGCACATCCGGCCCGTAGGCACGCGCGGCGCCGGGTTCGTTGATCGCGGCGGCGTAGATGCGGACGGCCGGATCGGCCGATTTCACGGCCGCCGAAAGATCCGCGGTAAACGTGGCGATGCCGCAGCGGCGCGGAACGGAGGAGGCGACGAAGGCAATACGCATAACACCATTTTCCCAACTGGGCGCTCGTTTGGAGGGATGCTGGCCACCCGCAGCGGGCGCCGGGAGAAGGGTCATAAAGGGGAGTGCCCGTGTCCAGTGTACCGCTAGCGTGGTCCCTCGATAGGCAGTCCTGCGTTCCGCCAAGCGCTGAATCCACCACGCACATTTGCCGCACTGATCCCATGCCGTTCGAAGATGCTCGTCGCGAGACTCGAACGCACGCCGCTCGTGCAGTACACGACAAGCGTTCCCTCACGCGACACCTCACCGATGCGCTGTTCGAGCTGCTCATAGGGGATGTGTTGCGCCCCAGGGACATGACCAAGCGCGTACTCGGAGTGCTCGCGTACGTCGACGAGCGTGGCGCCATCACCCGCGAGCCTGCCCGCCGTGCGCGCGTCGACCTGCTGGATCGTCGCGGTCGCGTCGTCCGAGGCGGCGACGGGCTCCGCGTATCCGCGCACGTCGTCGAAGCCGATGAGCGAGAGCTGTGCCCGCAGGCGCTCGGCCTGCTCTTCGTCTCGCGTCAGCAGCACGATCGGCGTGCCGTACGCGACGACGGCGCCGCAGCGGCCCGCGAAGCTGTCGTTCCCCACGATGTTGAGCGCACCGCGCCGATGTCCGGCGCCGTACAGATGCGGCGGTCGCGGATCGAGCAGCGCAGCACCAGGCGGCAAGGGATCGCTCAGCAGCGGCAGGGGTCGTCGATCCGGCAGCGTCACGCCGCGGTGGTTGAGCGCCCGCACGTGCGGGTAATACGCGGGCGCGACGGGGAGCCCGCGCGCGATGGTCTCGTGGAACTCTCCGTAGTCGCCAGCGGCTGCGCGCGCGACGTCGTTATGGCGTCGCTCGAATCCGAGCGTCGTCCAACGCGATCCCGCGACGTCCGCGCTGCAGGCGCTGCCGCCCCCATGCGTTGGGAACACGGCCACGTAGTCGGCCAGGCTCAGCACCTTGTCGCGAAGCGTCGCGTACGCGTCACGAGCGAGCCGCTCCTCCAGCTCGGGGCCAAGCAGGTCGACGCGCGCGATGTGTCCGACAAGAAGCGCGCCGCCGCTGAAGAGATACTGCGGATCGTCGGCGCGGCGCAGGTCGCTGACGAGGAACGCAACATGCTCGGGGGTGTGGCCCGGCGTCGCGACGCACCGCACGCGAAGTGCGCCAACATCGATCGTCTCCCCGTCACGCAGGGTCGTGTGCGGATACTCGAGTCGCGCGTCGGGCCCCGCCACGACGGCGATGGGCCGCAGTTCCGCCAGCGAGCGCGAGCCCGACAGATAGTCGTTGTGTACGTGCGTCTCGAATGAGTGCGTGATGAGCACGTCGAGCTTCGACGCGGCCGCGAGATAGGCGTCGATCGCACGGTCCGGATCGACGAGGAACGCGACGCCCGCGTCGGGGTCGGCGACGAGATAGCTCGCGTGGCCGAGTCCAGCATCGAAGAACTGCTGCAGCAGCACAGCGGTCGAACGATACCGCCGAAGGGCTAGGCCGGACCGAACCCCGCGACGCCGAGCATGTTCGGCAGGATCGAGCCGAACAGATATCCGGCGATGCCGCCGAACGCGGCAAGCGCGACGACCTCGAGCCCGGAGCGGATCGGCTCGCGCTTCGTCCATCGGGTCTTGACCACGCCGATCCCGAAAACGACCACAGCGCAGAGAGCGATCGAGGCCGCCGGCGCGATCTGGATCGGAAGGAAGAGGTACGGGAGGATCGGGACCAGCGACGCGAGCCCGAAGGAGCCACCCATGACGAGCGCGCCTTGCAGTGCTCCGGGGCCCTCATTCATGACGAGCCCCAGCTCCTTCTCGACCATCGTCTTGAGCAGCACGTTGGGCTCGCGCGCGAGCTCGGCCGCGACACGTCGCGCGGCCGCCTCCGAGAGGCCCTCGGACTCGAGCATGAAAGCGACCTCGGCTTCCGCCTCGGCGGGACGGTCGCGCACCTCCTCGCGCTCGTTCTCGATCTGCGCGACATAGATCTCACGCTGGCTCTTCGACGAGAGGTACTCGCCGGCGGCCATCGAGAAGACACCTGCAAGCGCGGACGCGATACCGGCGACGAGCACGGCGTAGCGATCTCCGCTCGCCCCGCCGACGGTGCTGACCACCGCGAGCGTGCTGACCAGACCGTCCTGCATCCCGAACAGCGCTTCGCGGATCTCTCCGAGGATGTCGGCTTCCTTGCGCTCCTCCGCGAGATGCTGCGCCAGCCACTCACGATCGAGATGACGAGCATCGAACTCGGGCGGCTGCGCGGTGTCGCTCTTGCTCAGATGACTCGCCCTCGGCCGCCCGCGTTATCGACGAGCGGCAGCTTCGCGCGATCCCACGCGTTGACGCCGCCCTCGAGATTCTCGGCTTCGTAGCCGAGGCGCCGCAGGCCACGCACCGCCGCCTCGCTGCGACCGCCGCTGCGACACACGGCCACGATGGTCCTCTCCTTCGGTAGCTCTCCGAGACGGGCGGACAGCTCCCCCAGCGGGATGTGCTGCGCGCCTTCGATATGACCGGCCGTCCACTCGTCGTCTTCGCGGACGTCGAGCAGATGGAAGTCAGCCCGCCGTTTGCTGAACTCGTCGACCTGCACGGAAACGATTCTGCTCCGAAGCGGCGGATGGCGGCGAGCACAATGGCCGGGTGACCAAGCGAGCAGGGCCTTTCGGACGAACCGCTGGAGAGCGCGGGCAGGCGATGGTCGAGACCGCGCTCTCGCTGTCGCTTCTCGTGTTCACGATCCTCGGTGGGGCGGATATGGCGCGAGCCTTCGCGGCGCAGATGGGCGTGCAGAACGCGGCGCGCGCGGGGGCGGAGGCCTGGGCCACTCGCGCCGCGACGACCGACCCGCAGGTCACCGCCTACGCGCTGGACGAGCTTGGACGCATCGCCGGCGTCGATTCGGCCGCGGCGACGATCACGGTCACGCACACCACCGGGGGCGGTGGCGAGTCGCTGGTGAACGTGCGCGTGCAGTACACGTATCGAACGCTTGCGCCCTGGCCGTTCGTCCCGAACACGCTCGGTCTCGATCGAACTGTGACCTTTAGGAATTACCCGTGACGTGGCACATGCGCGCAGACGCCACCGAAACCCTCTGTTCGCGCGGCACCCCGTCCCTGCGGGACGGGGTCCCCTCGCGCGCGGGGGCCCTCGGCGGCGTCTGCGCGCTCCGTCAGTCATCCGCGTTCCAAGCCCGACGCGTTTTCGATCCGCGCCCGATTCTCTCGAACGACAGGGCGCAAGCGTTGGTCGAGACCGCGCTCGTTCTGCCGCTCCTGTTGCTATTGATCGTGGGACTCTTCGATGTCGGGCGAGCGGTCTGGCTCAGCAAC
>DATEZK010000043.1:0-3163 GCA_035255665.1 Candidatus Limnocylindria bacterium | reverse complement strand
AGATGCGGACCCGCGTCCATTGCGTTGGATCCTGCGGAGCCGGTGACTGAACGCCATTCGCACACCCTCCAGCGAAGCTGAAGCCGGTCTTCGTGGTCACGTTGAATCGCGGAGCGCCAGCACCGCAGTGTCCACCGTTCCGATAGTCGAAGCCGAGCTCGAAGGTCGCGGTCACCCTCATTCCACTGACGCCCCTGATGCGAGCGCCCGCGGAGGAGCAGTCAGGCGTCGGGCCGTTCTTCGAAAGCAGCAGGCCGGAGTGCCGATCCTTCTTGTTCGGGTTGTCCGTCGGGTTGGCCGGATTGCTGTTCTGCCCGCCGTTATCCGGAAGGCCCATGCCGCCGAGCCAGGCTGCGGTGACGATCCGGCTGCCGGCCGGATACCCCGTGCCGCAGTCGCCGGCGGCGCCGACGAATGTGAAGGGCCTCGCTTGCAGCCCGTCGTCGTCCTTCGCGATCGCAGACCCCGGGAACACTCCGACGAGAGCAGCGACGGTGAGCAGCGCGAATACACGCCTCATACAAGGTTCTCCCTCTTGCTACTGCTTGTTCTGCGAAATGCTGGCGCGGTCGTCCGGTCTGCACCTCCCACGTACGCCCACCGCTGAGGGCCCTGTTCTACTCCTACGGTCAAGCCGTGTTAACGGACCACTTGCGTGTGCGTCTACGAACGCCCCACTAGGCTTAGCCTCGCCGATGAACGAGCAGGAGCGGCGCTGGCGCGAAGAGTTCCCGATCACGAGAGATCTGATCTACCTCAACAACTGCTCGCTAACCCCCTTGCCGCGCTCCGGTCGCGAACGCCTCGAGCGGTTCGCGCGGGAGTGGACCGAGCTCGGCGGCCGCGCGTGGTACGACCACTGGATCGGCGAGTACGAAGCGCTTCGCGACAGCATCGCCGCAGTCCTTGGCGCCGCGCGTGATGAAGTGGCCATCGAGCCGAACGTCTCGGCCGGTCTGGTCGGGATCGCCAGCGCGCTCGACTACACAAAGCGGCCGAAGGTGGTGGTCGCGGACCTCGACTTCCCGACGGACGGCCACGCCTTCCACGCGGTGGCCGACCGCGGTGCTCGCGTTGAGTTCGTGCGCAGCCCGGATCGCGTGCGGGTCCCGCTCGAGCTCTTCGAGCGCGCGGTGGACGAGCGCACCAGCGCGGTGTGCACCGGCCACGTGTACTTCACGACCGGGTGGATCCAGGACGTTCGCGCCCTGGCTGAGATCTGCCACCGCAAGGGTGCCGTCCTGATCGTCGACGCATACCAGTCGATCGGCGCGTTCCCGTTCGACGTCCACGCCGCCGGGATCGACTACCTCGTCGGCGGAACGCTCAAGTGGCTGATGGGCGGACCCGGCATCGCGTTCCTCTACGCGCGACGCGAGATCGCGGAGCGCGCGCGCCCGAGCGCCGTGGGCTGGTGGGGCGTGATGGATCCGTTCTCGTTCGACGTCGAGCACCTCGCCTACGGGACCGGCGCGCGCCGGTTCGAGTACGGAACCCCGGCGGTCGCCGCGATCTACGCCGCCCGCGCTGGTCTCGCGCTCCTCGCCGAGGTCGGCGTCGCGACGGTGCGCGAGCGGCACATGCTGCTGTCGCAACGCCTCGTCGAGGGCGCGATCGCGCAGGGCTGGACCGTGCGCTGCCCGCGCGTCGCGGCGGAGCGCACCGCGATCGTGACGCTCGAGCACCCCGATCCACAGCGCGTGGTGGACACGCTGCGAACGCGCGGCGTCATCTGCGACAGCCGCCCTGGCCTTGTTCGCCTCTCGCCGCACTACTTCAACACCGAGCAGGAGATGGATCGCGCGCTCGAGTTGCTCGCGCCGCTCCGCGCGATGGCCGCGACCGCCTGAACGCGCCGCGCGACGGCAAGCGGCTCGCCGCGTGGATCGTCGTGATCGCGGCGATCGCGGCGCTCAGCTACGGCGCGCGGTTGTTCGGCGACGACGATGGCACCCCTCCTGACTTCCTCTTCCGCTGGTCGACCGCGATCTTCACGTTCGCCTTCGACGGCATCTTCCTACTCCTGGTGTTGCTCATCGCTCGTGGCGTATCACTCCGTGACGCGTTCGCATTACGTCGGCCGGTCTCGTGGCCGTCGGCGTGGCGCATCGCTGGCGCCGCGCTCGCCGCGATCTACGCGGCGTCGTTCGTTTCAGAGGTCGTCATTGGCCACGGCGCGCGCGAGCAGGCCGTGCCGCAGTTCTGGGACCCGACGCGCATCGACGCGTTCGTCGCCAATGCGATCGCGATCGGGTTGTTCGTCCCGATCGTTGAGGAAGCGTTGTGCCGCGGTCTTGGCTTCCGCCTGCTCGAGCCGTACGGACAACCCGTCGCGATCGTCGGCACCGCGATCGCGTTCGCCCTCGCGCACGGTGCCGTGAACGACCTGCCCTGGGTGCTCGTGACCGGTCTGGGCCTCGGTTACCTGCGGAGCCGCTCGGGAAGCATCTATCCGTGCATCGGGCTGCATGCGTTCGTGAACGGCGTCGCCGTACTGGCCTCTGCTGCCACCGCGGCGGGCACCTAGCCGCCCGCTCTTAGTGCGGCCCGGAGCGCGGCAACGACCGCGATAAGGTCGCCACCCGGATCATCGAAGACGGCACGACCCGCGGCGAGGCGCTCGCCCTCGATGACATGCGCGCGCAGTCGCGCGTAGGGGAGCAGCGGGTCCGCGAGATTGGCCGGATCGTGATCGATGCCGATCGACTCGCGGATCCTTCGCCGTACTTCGGTCCAGCGCACGATGGCGTCGCGATCGCTCTCGGGTAGCGACGCGTACGTCGCGGCATCGTTGAGCGCGGCGCGGTAGGGGAGGAGCCTGCGCCGCTCGGTGCCACGCGGATGCTCCGCGGCGAGCGCGAGCTCCTTCTCGTCGATCGTCATTGCTCGATGCTACGCAGTGTCGCGCGGGATGAATCGCGCTCGTGACGTGATGGCTGCGCTCAGCACGAGGAACGCGGCGGCAACGGGTTGAATGAGGATGGCGAGGACCATCGGGCCGACGAACTCCGCAGGGACTGTGGTGCCGAGGCTGCGCAGGCCGCTTGGGATCTGCGTCGTGATCCAGGGGAGAAGAGATATCCCGGCGACGATCGCGGCACTGCGGATACCCCGTGGCAGCTGTGCCGCGACGACGCCGGCCGCCGCGGCGGCCGTGGCCATG
>DATEZK010000042.1:0-3100 GCA_035255665.1 Candidatus Limnocylindria bacterium | reverse complement strand
ATCGAGCTCGTCCGGAGTGACCAGCACAAAGTCGAGTCCGGCGAGAAGCTCGCGGTACTCGCGCTGCTTCCCGGGGTTCCCGCTCCCGATGAGCAGGCGCTCGGTCACCGCAGCGCGGCGCGCTGCGCTTCGATGAGCTGGTTGACCCCGCGAAGCGTGAGATCCAGAACCTGATCGAAGTCGGCCTTCGAGAACGGCCGACCCTCAGCTGTTCCCTGCACCTCGATGAGCTGACCGTCGGAATTCGCGACCACGTTCACGTCCGCGTCCGCGATTGAGTCCTCGGCATACGCGAGATCGAGCATGAGCTCGCCCTTCACGAATCCGGCGGAGACGGCTGCGACGTTCTTCCGCATCGGCGATGGTGTGAGCTTGCGTACCGCGTGCGCGAGCGCGACGTAGCCGCCGGTGATCGCGGCGGTGCGCGTGCCGCCGTCGGCCTGAATGACTTCGCAGTCGATGATCACGCTGCGCGATCCGAGTGCCTTGAGGTCGACGGCCGTCCGCAGCGCGCGCCCCACGAGCCGCTGGATCTCGAACGTGCGGCCGCCGGGCCGACCGGCCATGCTCTCGCGCTGGCTGCGCTCGGGTGTCGAGCGCGGCAGCATCGCGTACTCCGCCGTCACCCAGCCCTCGCCCTTGCCTTCCAGAAAGCGCGGCACGCTGTCCTGGAGGGTCGCGAGACAGAGCACGACCGTGTCGCCGAACGAGATACGCGCCGAGCCTTCCGCGAACTTCGACACGCCGACCTCGATCTTGATCGGGCGCAGCGCGTCGTTCGCGCGACCGTCAGGACGCTTGAACGTGCTCACTCCGTCGTCTCGTCCCACAGCGCGCGCATCTCGGCGGCAGAGTACGACTCCAGCGCGCGACCGTCGGAAAGAGCGCGCGCCTCGACGCGCGCGACGTGCCGCATGAATCGCACGTTCGCCGCTCGGAGCGCGGCCTCGGCATCAAAGCCTTGCTCGCGGGCGGCACCGACGAGGTCAAAGAGAAGCTCACCCAGGAACTCGGGATCGTCTACGTCCACCGGCAGCTCGATCCGCGGTGGGACGAGCCGAACGCGCGCCGCACGCTCCTGGAGTCGCTCGGCGGCGAACAGGGCCGGGAGGTCCTTCGGCACGCCGCCGAGCACGTTCTGACCGCCCCTCGCGTTCTCCGGCATTGCCGCGCTCTCGGGCATCGCCGCGCGCTCTTCGCGCTTGATCCGCTCCCACTGCGCGAGGAGATCGCCGCCCTCGATGGCGACGCCTTCGAAGACGTGCGGGTGGCGACGGACGAGCTTCTCGCCCAGCCGGCGAGCGACGTCCGCGAGATCGAATGCACCCTCTTCGTGAGCGAGCTGCGCATGGATCGCGACCTGGAACAGGAGATCGCCGAGCTCATCACGAAGGCGCTCGAGATCACCGGAGTCGAGCGCCTCGAGCGTCTCGTACGCCTCTTCGAGCAGATGCGGGCGCAGCGACGCATGCGTCTGCTCGCGGTCCCACGGGCAGCCATCCGGCGCCCGCAAGCGGTCGGCGATCCGGCTGACCGCGGCGACGGACGCGAGATCCACGTACGGATCCATCGGCGGAAAGATCACGAAGCGGGAGTCCAGCACGATGAAGGACTGGAGCGTGAGAGGCCGTTCTCCGCCTTCGGCGGAGATCGCGACGAGCGGATGCAGCGGCGGGTAATGCTTCCGCAGCAACGCGAGGTCGGGCGCTACATCGATAACAAGGACGACGGCACGCAGGGTCGAGAAGGAGTGGCGGTCGAGCGCGCTCGCGGGGACGACGTCGACGCCGCCGGGAAACCGCGCGAGGAGTGCCTCGAGCGCGCCGGGAAGATCAGGCGTCGAGCTCGTGCCCGGGCACCAGCTTCTGGACGCCGTGTGCTTTCTTCTGCTGCTGGAGCCAGTACGTGTACGCGCTGTCCTTGATCTTCGTCTTCTGCTCGTCCTCGAGCGCGCGGGCAGGATCCTTCTCGAGGATCTTGTACCAGACGGTGTTCGCGCGATCGCTGTGCTGTGTGGTCCGCGCGCCAACGTCGAGGGTAAATATCTCGTTCTCGAGATCGATCTCGGTGAGCATGCCGCGCGCGTACCAGCCCAGCTCGCCACCCTTCTCCGCGCTGGCGGTGTCCTCCGAGAACTTCTTCGCGATCTCCGCGAAGTCCGTGCCCTTGTCGAGCTCGGCGTTGATATCGCCGAGCTTCTTTAGCTGATCCGAATACGCCTGGAAGTCACCGCCCGCGGTCGGGAACGGAGTGGTGACCTGGATCCACGCGACCTTCACCTGCTGCGTGGGCGACTGCGTGTTCCGCTCCTGCGCTCGCTTGGTGTACTCCTCGCGCAACAGCTCGTAGCGGGCGCGTGCCTTGATCTCATCGGTGGGTATCCCGTATGAGTTGGCGCGCTTCACGAACTCGTTCTGCTCGGGTCCGCGCCGCTCGATGACCTGAAGGATGTGATAGCCGAACTGGCTCTTCACCGGATCGGACACCTGGCCGACGGCCATCGCCTTTGCCGCGTCCTCGAACTCTTTCACGAACTGGCCCTTGCGCACCCAATCGAGATCGCCGCCCGACTCCGCGTTGCTCGTGTCGTCGGAGCTCTTCGCCAGCGTGTTCCAGAGCGTCTGGTTCATCGGGTCCTGCTTGAGCTGATCGGCGATCGCGCGCGCCTTGGCCAGCGCGACCGAATCGCCGAGCGCGGTGTCCTCGCCTTTGGGCGTGATCAGGATGTGCCGCGGGTGGTACTCGCCGAAGTCCTCGTTGTACTTCGCCTCGATCGTCGCCGCGTCGTAGGTGACGCCGTCGGCGCGCGCGGCGGAGTCGAGGATCGCCTGTTCGATGAGCGAATTCAGCGCGACGCCTTCGTACTCGGCCTTCTGCTGGAGGACCTGCGGATCGTTCTCGTAGCCCGGCGGGACCTGGAAGTCGACGTAGAAGCGCACGTACTGGTACGCGAGCTCGCGCTTGTACTCGCGGAGCGACACCGCGCGCCCGTCGAACAGCATCGCCGGCTTCAGGTTGTCGGTGTAGTACCGGGACGATGCGGCCCACGCGACCAGCCCCAGCGTGAAGAAGAGGATCGCCGAGAAGATCGTCACGATGA
>DATEZK010000041.1:0-4700 GCA_035255665.1 Candidatus Limnocylindria bacterium | reverse complement strand
CTCCGCGCCGCGTCGTCGGGTCAGATCGTGACCGTTGGGCGCCCCTATATGGCGTACGGCGACACCGCGGTCGTCGTGATCATCGCGCACGGCTACAACTTCTCGACGCTGTACGGCCATCTCGATGACCTCAGGTGGCCGCCGGTCAGGGTCGGGCAGTTCGTCGCCGCCGGCACGATCATCGGGTACGTCGGCATGACCGGCTGGACCACCGGCCCCCACGTCCACTTCATGACGATCGTGAACGGACAGGCCGTAAACCCGCGCCCCTACCTCCCCTAAACGGTCCCCCGCCGGAGTGAATCCGGCTCGACCCGCCGCGCGCTTCCACAGACCGTTTTGCGACTTGGCTCACATTGACGGCGACTCGACAGCCATGTGAGCATGGATGACGAAAGAAAGGAGGTGATGTGGAGTGGGTGATGCCTATGGGAAACCAAAGACCCAGGGGTGCTCACTTCGGCCTTTCGTAATGAAACCAACTGAGGTGATCGCGACCTAACCCGAGGTCTTTGGAGACCCGGTGACAGCGGCGGCAGAAATGCCGCCGCTGTCTCTTTTTGTCGCTCTGTACGCTCTCGCCATGCCAGATCGCAGACCGCCGACGGTCGCCGCGCCCGAGAAGAAGCCGCGCGATCTTCAGCTCGCGGACAATCGCAAGGCGCTCTTCGACTACGCCATCGAGGACCGCTTCGAGGCGGGCATCGCCCTCACCGGCACGGAGATCAAATCACTGCGGGCCGGTCACGTGAACCTGCGCGACGGCTACGCGCACATCGACAAGGGACAGGCGTATCTGCGGAACGTGCACATCTCGCCGTGGACACATGCCGCGCACGACAACCATGAGCCGCTCCGGCCGCGAAAGCTCCTGCTCCACAAGGGCGAGATCCTTCAGCTCACCAGCGCCGTGGCACAGAAGGGCTACACCCTCGTCCCGCTGCGCATGTACACGAAGGGCGGGCGGGCGAAGGTCGAGATCGGCCTCGCGCGCGGCAAGAAGCGCTACGAGAAGCGCCAAGTGATCAAGGAGCGGGAGGCCGCGCGCGAGATGCAGGCGGCCGTCAAGCGCCGGGTCTGAGTCGCCGGGTGCTAGTCGCCGAAGGCGGGCGCGCCCTCCCGGACCTCGCCGCCCGGCTGCTCGGATCGTGCCTTAAGCGGCACTTCTTTGAGGAACAGCGAGATCACGACCGCGATGCACACGACCGCGGCCGCATAGATGAACACGTCGTGAAGTGACAGCGCGAGCGCCGTCCTGACCGCCTCGAGGACCTGGTCGAAGAGCGGCTGCGCCGGCGGCGGCAGGGCCGCCCTCGTGGCGGCGATGCGCACCGGATCGAAGATCGCCTCCGCGCTTCCGCCGCTCGGGAGCGACGCCGACAGCTCCGGTGGAAGGTTGAGCGCGCCGACCTGCGTGCGGATCCGATCGGGAAGCTGCTGCGAGATGATCGCGCCCAGGATCGCCACCCCGACCGTGCCGCCGACGTTCCGCCAGAACTGGATCTGACTGGTCGCCACGCCAAGGTACTCGCGCGGAAGCGCGCTCTGCGTGGCGTTGATGTACAGCGGCATCGCGACACCCATGCCGATGCCAACGAGGATCAGCGAGCGCACGACCTCGATCTCGGGCGTGCCGACCCGGACCTGAGCGAGCCCCCAGAGGCCGATCACCATGACGATCAGCCCGATCGTCCCCAGGAACCGGTATCGGGTCACCCGGATCATCAGTTGGCCCGTGACGATGCTGGCCCCGATGAGGCCGACCATCATCGGCGTCGCGAGCAGACCCGAGTTCGTCGCGCCGATGCCCAGCACGCCCTGGTAGACGAGGCCGATGTAGACGATGGCGCCGAACATGCCGAAGGCGATGAAGAAACCGGTGATCGCCGACACCGCGAAGGTCACGTTCTTGAAGAGGGCGAACGGCACGATCGGGTGCGCGACGCGCTGCTCGACCACGAAGAAGATGACGGCCATTACCGCGGCCAGACCAAGGAGGCCCAGCACCTCCGGCGAGCTGAACGCGTGATCGCGCGTGATCGAGAAGCCGACGAGGAGCGGCACGAGCGTGGCCGCCAGCAGACCGGCTCCGACGAAGTCGATGTCCCGCCACGACGCGCTGTGACTCGTCCGCGGCATCGTGAAGAGGACCACGGCGATGGCCAGGATGCCGACGGGGACGTTCACGTAGAACACCCAGCGCCAGCCGACGCTGTCGGTGAGATACCCGCCGACGGTCGGCCCGACGACGGAGGCGACGCCGAAGATGCCGCCGAAGACGCCCTGGATCTTCGCGCGCGTCTGGGGCGGGAAGAGGTCGGCAAGGGACGCGAAGACGCTCGCGAAGAGCACGCCGCCGAAGAGGCCTTGTATGCCGCGGAAGATCACCAGCTCGGCCATCGTCTGCGCCTGTCCGCAGAGCGCGGACGCGAGCACGAAGCCGATCATGCCGATCAGCAGGAATGGCTTGCGGCCGAAGAGGTCGCCGAGCTTCCCGGCGATCGGGACCGTCGTGGTCGAGGCGACCATGTAGGCCGTCGCGACCCAGGCGAAGTACTCGAGGCCGTTGAGCTCGCCGACGATGCGCGGAAGTGCCGTCCCCACGATGGTCTGGTCGAGGGCCGCGAGGAACAGCGCGAGGCCGACGCCGACCGACGCGAGGATGCGCGCGGTGCGGTCCATCTCAGCGGGCATCGGCGCTCTCCCTGCGGTTGATCCGACGCACGCTGCCGCGCGGTCGTGAAGCAGCGATGAACGGTTTGCGGAGAGCCGTGGGATCCGCGGCGGCGAATGCGGCGCTCAGGTCGGCAAACGTGGCGCGCAGGCGTCGACGCTGCGGGGGCGTCAGCCGCGCGAGGACCTCGGCGAGCGCGGAGGACGCGGCGAGCTCGTAGCGCTCGCGCACGCGACGACCTTCCGCGGTCAGCGCGAGCACGACCGCGCGACGATCGTCTGGATCTTCGTCGCGGCGCACCAAACCCTCATCGACCAGACGTTCGACGAGCTCCGTGACGGCGCCGGCGCTGAGCTTCAACTGCTGTGCAACCAGCCCAGCTCGCACCGGTTTGTCGCCGATCACCCAGAGCAAACGGCCGCGCTCGGGTGAGGTCATACCGCACTGCTGGGCCGCGTGCCACGCGATGCGGCCGAAACGCGGCATCACCACGAGCACAGCCCGAGCGAGGGACAGATCGTCGTTGTGTGTGATCTTGGTCACAATTCCTTCGGTCCCTGAATAGTTCGGAGACCGAAGTATCTCAACGGCGCACGCGCGCGTCAACTCGCGGCAGCGTATCGCTGGTAACGGAGCGGCTTAGCCTCCAGCCGACTCCACAGCGGGTTGCTCGAGATCGGCCGAGAAGAACGTCTTGCCGCCGCAGGTCGCGCATTTTGCCGGGGCCGCTGCGCCGTGCGTGATCGTGCCGCACTGTTCGCATCGGAAGTGCTGCTGGCCGCCGGTCGCTGGTATGACGGCGGGCGCCTGCGCGAGGAGCTGTCGGATCTGACCCAGCTCGCGCGCAACGGCAAGCGGCTCGAGCCCCGATCCCGTTTGATCCGCTTCGATCAGCTTCTGGGTGAGCGCGTCGAGGCGACGCATCGCGTCCTGCATCGTGACCTCCCTGGAGTGTTGCGGAGGATACCGTCTCACAGCGAAAGGTCGTGCGGCGTTCTACTTCGAGGTGCGCGAAAATCCTGGGACGATGCCGTACCTCGTGTTCATCGGCTGTTGCCTGATCTGGGGCAGCACGTTCCTCGCGATCCGGATCGGCAACGAGGCCGTGCCGCCGGTCTGGGCCGCCACGATCCGTCTGGCGCTGGCCGCGCCACTGCTCGCGGGCCTCGTCCTCGCGACCCGCCAGCAATTCCCGCGCGGTCCGGCGCTACGCGGCGCGCTCCTCTTCGGGATCTTCAACTTCGGCGCGAACCTGTCGCTCCTTTACTGGGGCGAGCGCGTCGTCCCGAGCGGGATCGCCGCGGTGCTCTACGCGACAGTGCCGCTCTCGACGGCGCTCATCGCGGCGGTGATGGGCGTGGAGCGTCTCGTGCCGCGCAAGCTCGTGGCCGCCCTCGTCGCGATCCTCGGCGTGGCCATCATCTTCGCCGGCGAGCTCAGGCTCGATGTGCCTCTCGAAGGTCTCATCGCGGTCTTCCTCGCGGCGACAGCCGCGGCGCTGTCGAGCGTCTTCCTGAAACGCGCGCCGCAGCCGTCGGCGATCGCAACGAACGCGGTTGGCGCTGCGGTCGGCGCGATCGTGTGCCTGATAGTCAGCTTCGTCATCGGCGAGGACCATGCGGTGCCGACCACTGTTGCGGCGTGGTGGCCGATCATCTATCTCACGCTCGCCGGCTCGCTCGGCGCGTACGTCCTGTACACCTGGCTTGTCCAGCACTGGCCGGTCACGAACGCGAACATGATCGGCGTCGTGGTCCCGGTGATCGCGGTGATCCTCGGCGCCGTCGCCAAGCAGGAGCAGCGCGCGCCCGAGTCGTACGTCGGAGCGGTCGTCGTCCTGATCGCGGTCCTGATAGCGCTCCAGCCGTGGGCTGGCACCCGCTTTGCGGGAAAGGCGGCGGTCGCCAAATAGTCGCGCGGCCTGGCCGCGCTCGTCTGCTTGGCGGGTGCGCTTCGCGCCCGCCGCAGTAGGAAAGGACCGCCATGGGTATCGAACACGAAGCCAAGGTACGGACCAAGGATGGCC
>DATEZK010000040.1:0-2166 GCA_035255665.1 Candidatus Limnocylindria bacterium | reverse complement strand
ACCTACGCCGCCAGCGTCGGTGCGGGCGAGACCCTGTCGGCCGCGGGCATGTTCTCGACCGGCATCAACCTTCTCGTCACCACGCTCGTCTGTTTCGGGATCGGCCTCGCGATCGCGCAGCTCGTGACCACGCGCCGTGCGGCCGGCGGGATCGCCGCGGGCGTCGTGATCGCGCTCTTCTTACTGAACGGCGCGGGCCGGACCGCCGACATCGGTCCGCTGCGCTGGCTGTCGCCGTTCTACCTCTACGAGCGAAGCAAGCCGCTTACGAGCGAAGGCGCCCTCGACGTCCTATCGATCCTTTTGCTGCTCATGGTCGCCGCGTTCCTGATCGCGATCGCGGCCTGGGCCTTCACGCGGCGCGACCTCGGCGCGGCCGCGCTGCCGAAGATGATCCGCGCGAGCAGGCCCACCACCTCCGCGTCGCGCGATCCATTCCTTCGCTTGCCCGTCCTCGCGTTGCTGCGTCAGGAGTGGCTATCCACCGTGGCGTCGATCGTGGCCATCGCCGCCATGAGCGCATTCCTTGCGTCCATCACAAAGACGATCATCGACACGCTCATGTCGTCGTCCGTCCCGTTCATGCGCGCGTACTTCGAGCGCGCGGGCCTCACCGGATACGATTCCGTCGTCGGAGCGATCTGGCTCACGACGCTGATGCTGATCCTCTCCATATTTGCGATCGTGCAGGTGCAGACGTGGTCGTCTGACGATGCCGAGGGAAGGCTTGCGACCGTGCTGTCGATGCCCGTATCGCGGAGCCGGGTAGTGATCGAACGTGCCCTCGCGTTCATCCTGATGATGATGCTGATCTGCGCCGCGGCCGGCATCGCGGTGTATGCCGTCGCGGCCGGCCAGTCCTTGACGATCGACAGCGGCAAGCTCGCGCTTGCGACAGCCCTCGTCGTCACGATCCCCTTCGCCTTCAGCGCGATCGGGCAGCTTGTGGCCGTGTGGCGTCCGCGCGTTTCGGTGGTGCTCCTGTCCACGCTCGCGGCAGTCAGCTACCTCGTGCTCCAGTTCACACCGCTTTTCCAGTGGCCAGAGTGGATCGCAAACCTGTCGCTGTACTCGCTCTTCGGTATGCCGATGTCGGGCGAGGTGAATTGGGCCGGCATCGCCGGCCTGGTCGGCGTTGGGTTGGCCGCAACGGTCGGATCGCTGCTGGCCTTCCAGCGTCGTGACGTCGGTGCCTGAGTCTCCCGGACCGAACGTGCCCTTCCCGCCGCAGGAGGCGGAGCTGGTCGAGGAGATACCGGCCGGCCCGAAGTGGCAGTACGAGCCGAAGTGGGATGGCTTCCGTGGCGTGCTCGAGAACGACAATGGCGAGCTCGCGCTGTGGAGCCGCAACGGACGTCCGCTGCTGCGCTACTTCCCGGAGCTGCGACCACTCGGCGAGCTGCTGCCGCCGCACTCCGCGCTCGACGGCGAGATCGTCATCGAGCGCGAGGGCCATCTCGACTTCGACGCGATGCAGAACCGCCTCCATCCAGCCGAGTCGCGGATCCGCAAGCTCGCGGCCGAGACTCCCGCGACCTTCATCGCGTTCGACGTCCTGCTGTGGGAGGGCGAGCCGGTCCACTTGCGGCCGCTCAGCGAGCGCCGGCAGAAGCTCCTCGAGGTTGCGAAGAAGTTCACCTTGTCCGTCACCACGACCGACGTCGCGACCGCGAAGCACTGGCTCGAGCGGCTCGAGGTGATCGGCCTCGACGGGATCATCGCCAAGCGCGTCGACAGCGCGTACAAGCCCGGCTCGCGCGAGGTCGTGAAGAAGGTGAAGTACCACAAGACCGCCGACTGCGTGATCGTGGGCTACCGGACGAACGGCGAGAGGATCGCGAGCCTGCTGCTCGGACTCTATCGCGAGGACGGCACGCTCGACTTCGTCGGGCACACCTCAGGGATCGCCGCGTCACTTCAAAAGCAGCTGCAGCAGATGCTGCCGCCGTTGAAAGAGACCGGGCATCTGGAGTTTGACCCGAGCGAATGGGGACGCACGCCCGACGCCGGTTCGCGCTGGTCGCAGGGAAAGGACCTGCCGTGGCACGAGATCCGTCCGTCGCTGGTGTGCGAGATCCGTTACGACAAGATGGAAGACGAGCGCATCCGCCACGGCACGCGCTTCCTCCGTTTCCGGCCAGACAAGGATCCGAAGGAATGCACCTG
>DATEZK010000039.1:0-4851 GCA_035255665.1 Candidatus Limnocylindria bacterium | reverse complement strand
CCCTGGTCGAGCGTCGCGAGGATGTGGTGCTCGGAGAAGAGGAGCCGGCCCGTCGCCTCGGCGTCACGGTCCATCGCGCGCGTCAGAGCCAACCCGGCGCGCATGAAGGCGATCCAGGCTCGAAGCTCTTTGGGGGCCAATTTCCGCTTGGTGCGGACGGCTGGAATACGTTGTGTAGTCAACGAGTTGATTGTATCATCAACTATCGGCGCTGACATCGGCGCCAGAAGAAGAGGCATACATGGTCTGGTACATAGACCCATCCCACACGCAGGCGACGTTCTCCGTCAAACACATGATGGTCAGCACGGTCCGCGGGCGGCTCGGCAAGCTCCGTGGCGAGATCGAGCTTGATCCGGAGGACCCAGAGCGCGCCAGCTTCGAGATCGGCGCTGACGTCAGCGCTATCGACACCGGCGACGCGCGCCGCGACGGACACCTCCGTTCAGCGGACTTCTTTGACGCGGAGAAGTACCCCGAGATCATCTTCAAGAGCTCGGCCGTCTTCCCCAAGGGCGAGAACAAGTTCGCCGTCACTGGAGACCTGAAGATCCGTGAGATCAGCCGTCCCGTCACCTTCGACGTCGAACTCGAAGGCATCGGGGTCGACGGCAGGGGCGGGCGGCACCTGGGCGCGTCCGCGACGATCACCATCGATCGCAAGGACTTCGGCCTGGTGTGGAACCAGCCGATCCAGAACGGCATGCTTGTCGGCGACAAGGTCAAGATCGACGTTGGCCTCGAAGCGCTCGACGCCGCCTCCGCGAAGGCGATGGGCCTAGCCGCCTAGTACGGCACCGCTCTAGTGGCGGTTGCGAAGCTTCGCGACCATGCGCGTGACCTCGCCGGGAGCGATCCCGGCGAGGAATGCGCGTGTCTGCATCAGGAACCGCGGCTCGTGCTTCGCGCGCTGGCCGTCATCGGGCGCGGGCGCGCTCGCCACGCCCAGGATCTCCCAGGCAGGGTCGAGGACGAGCCGGAACGTCTCGACGGAGCGCTCGAGGTGGAACGGCGACGTGACGAGAAAGATCGGCCGCGCTGGGATCGCACTGAGGTACCGGTCGGCGACGTGGACGGCGTTGCCGATCGTGTCACGCGACTCGTCCTCGAGGAAGATCCGCTCGCGCCCCGTCCCACGTTCGACGATGAGGTCGGCCATCGACGCGGCCTCGCTCCGCCGCGGCTTCCGGCCCACCCCATGACTTCCCGAGCAGATGATCGCCGCGTCGGAGTGCGCACGCGCGAGGTCCGCCGCGGCCTCAGCGCGAGCCAGCGTCGCCGGCGCCGGTGATCCATCGGGGAGCATCCCGCCGCCAAGCACGACGATGATCTCGGGATACGCGGCCAGCGGCGCGGGTGGCGGTCCACTCACGCTCGAAGGTCTGTGATCGCGACGGGCCGCCCGGACTCCGACGATCGATACGCTGCGAGCGCGACTTCGAGCGCGCGGAGTCCGTCCTCACCGCTGATCGGAACAGGACGGCCCGCGAGGATCGCGTCCACGAAGTCCGCGACCATCCGTGCCGTGAGGTCGTCGCCCCAGCCCAGGAGCCGCGTGCGACCGGCGGTGTCGTCGTAGTGGGTGAGCGCTTGCCGGAAAACGTCGATGTCGACCGTCGCCTTCTCGCCAACGACATGCAGCGTCACGCCGCCCCAGGTCGGGAACGTCTGCGGCCGCGACCAGCTGCAGTCGATCGACGCGAAGGCGCCGCCCGCGAGGTCGCACGTCAGGACGCCGCAGTCCTCGACCGCGAGGTCGTAAATGAACGACCCCAGCTCGGCCTGGACCCGCGTGAACTCGTCGTTCAGTAGCCACCTGATCGCATCGGCGGCGTGCACGGTGTGGTCCATCGCGGCGCCGCCGCCGGCCAGCCGCTTGTCACCGAACCACGAGCCGGGGTATTGACCCGGATTCGTCGCCCGCACCGCGCGGATGCGACCGAGCGCCCCCGACGCGATCGTGTCCTTCAATGCCATGACCGCGGGACTGCCCCGGACCGGGAGCGCGTTTCCGAGCTGCACACCGGCCGATCGACATGCGTCAATCATCGCTTTCGCGTCTTCTATCGTCGTCGCGAGCGGCTTCTCGCAGAGAACGTGCACGCGCGCCTTCGCGGCGGCCTCGGTGTAGCGGCGGTGGTCCACGTTCGTCGAGGCGACGACGATCGCCTCGCTCGCCTTGAGCAGACCTTCCAGAGTCGGATGCCATTTCGCCTCATGCGTGCTCGCGGCGGCGCGCCCGCGCTGCTCGTCCTCGTCGTAGATGCCCGCGAACTCGACCTGCTCCAGCCCGCCGAGCGTGTTCGCGAGGCCCGGCGCGTGCACGTGCGCGTACGACACGAGGCCGACCCGCAGCTTTTTCGTCATCCCGGCGCCTTCCAGGCCACGACCTCGCCGGTATCCGCGGAACGGATCACCGCGAGGCCGAGGGCGAGAGTCCGCAGGCCCTCATGCCCGTCGACGAGCGGCCGATCGCCGCGCCCGATGCGCGCGATAACGTCTCGCAGCTGGACCAGGTAGGGCGTTTCGTGCAGCGTCGGCGTCGCCATCATGGCCGGACCGCCGGGACCCGTTGGCGATTGGAGCGCGATCGGCGATGCGGCTCGGCTGTCGTGCACGAGCATCCCCTTGTCGCCGCGGAGCTCGTAGCCGGTGCGGAAGCCGGCATGCTCCGCCCAGCTCGCCTCGACCTGGACGATCGGCCGGTCGTCGTAGCGGATCGTCGCGAGCGCATACTCGAGCCCACCGCTCCCGGTGAACCGCCTCGCGTACACACGCGACGGCTCGCCGAACCACCAGCGCACGGTGTCGAGGTCGTGGAGCATCAGGTCCAGGACGACCCCGCCGCTCTTCTCGGCGTCGAGATACCACTCGCGCGCCGATCCGACCGCGAAGTTGCCGCGCACGAGCGTCGCGATCGCCGCGCGGCCGAGGGTGCCGTCGTCGAGCATCGTCTTCGCGCGCTGGTACTCCTTGAAGTAGCGCACGACGTGCCCGACGGCAAGCGTCACGCCGGCGTCGTCGCACGCGCGCACCATCGCCTCGCCGTCGGTGAGCGTGCGCGCCAGTGGCTTCTCGCAGAACACGTGCTTGCCCGATTTCGCCGCCAGGGTCGCGTACTGCGCGTGGAGGTGCGTCGGCGTCGCGACGACGACGAGGTCGATGTCGTCCGCGGCGCAGATCTCCTCAGCGCTGGCGAGGCGCGCGCCGCACTCCTTCGCGAGCGTCGCGCCTTGGTCGAGCGGGAGAGCCGCGATCGCGACGACTTGCGCGCTATCGATCCGCATCGCGCTGCGCGCGTGCATCGCGCCGGCGAACCCCGCGCCCAGTACACCGATCCGCAGTGGCACGCCCGGAGGCTAGCGCGGTAAGAAAGAGGGCGCTCCGTGTGGAGCGCCCTCTATCAAGTCAGGTCGGTTCGGGCTTAGACCTTGCGCAGCGTCCCGTCCATGAGCATGACGATCGTGAAGTTGTCCGCGCCGCCCTGGGTGTAGATCGGGTCACCCTCGGGCTTCCAACCGCCAACGCGGGCCTTGTCGTTGACGGGGTTGTTGTTGAGCCGTTCGTAGATCGGGATGATCGGGAGCAGCTCGTTGAAGGCGAGCGCGATCTTCGTGATGGGGTCCTTCTGCTTGGTCGTGTCGTACCCCGTGATCGCGTCGTCGAGCATCGTGTCGAAGTTGATCGACCCGCCGGTGTAGGTCTGCGTAAGCGGGTACTTCATGCCGCCGCCCGTGGCGTCCTTGTTGAACTCGCGGAACGGCCGCACCAGCGATGCCTGCGGGTGCGGGTTCCCGATGCCCCACGGGTTCAGTCCGATCTGGAACTTGGCGTTGTTCATGTCCGGCAGCTGCGTCGAGCGGATCGCGCCACGCGGCGTGATCTTGATGCCGAACTTGTTCAGCGCGTCCGATGCGTATGTGGCCGCCGCGGCCCAGTCCTGGAAGTCGCTTGGGAAGTAGAGCTCAAAGGACAGAGCCTTACCGCCCTTGGCGTAGATGCCGTCGCTGCCCTTGGCGTAGCCGGCATCCTTCATGAGCTGGTCGGCCTTGGCCACATCGAACGAGTACGGGTTGAGCTTGGACACGTCACCGGAGTTGATCCAGTTCGGGACCAGGCTGTCCGGGAACCCGGCCATGTACTTCGGCGCGCGGGCTGACGTCCCGTAGAAGATCTTGCCGGCTTCTTCACGGTTGAAGGCCATCGCGATCGCCTGCCGCAGGCGCTTGTCCTGCAGTTCCGGAGCGGTCTCCCAGTTGAAGTAGAGCGCGGGGCCAGTGAAGATCGGTCCGCGGATGATGCGGTAGCCCTTGTCCTGGAACGCCTTGTCCGTGGCCAGCGGGAAGCCGTGCGTGGCGTAGTCGACGTCGCCGTTCAGCACGAGCGGCGTGATCTCGGCCGTCTCGCCTTGGTAGATGACGATCTTGTCGAAGTTCACCTTGTCGGCAAAGAGCCCGCCGGTGTTGCGCACCATCGTGAGCTGCGCCGCGGTCACGCTCGCCGGGTCGATCTTGTACGGACCGACCGACGATGGACTCGTCGGACGGAAGTCGTTCATCTCCTTGATGAGCGCCTTGCCCGCGTCGGTCGTGTTGTTCCCGCCACCGGCGTAGAAGTCCTGCGCCTTCTTGGCGAGCGCCCCGTAGATGGCGTCGGGCTTGATGCCGTTCGTGTTGCGCATGATCAAACGCTCACCGAGGCTGGTCGGCTTCGAGAAGTGGAACCGGACAGTGAGGTCGTCGGGCGTCTCGATCCGGTCGATGAAGTTCCAGATCCCATACGAGGCCAGGCGGCCGACCCAGAACGTCGTCGCGACGTCCTTGGACGTGAACGCCTTGCCATCGTCCCATT
>DATEZK010000038.1:0-2800 GCA_035255665.1 Candidatus Limnocylindria bacterium | reverse complement strand
GAGCTGGAGGCGATGAGGATGCCGTCGACGCGCCACTCGCGTAGGACGCGCAGGTAGCTGGCCTCGCGCTCGAAGGAGTCGTCGGTGTTGCAGAGGATGAGGTGGTAGCCGCGGGTATGTGCGGCGCCCTCCACGCCCTTGATGATCGAAGGGAACACCGGGTTGGTGATGTCGGGCACGAGCATGCCGAGAGTGAACGTCCGCCGGAGCCGCAGTCCGCGCGCGAGCGCGGACGGCCGGTAGCCAAGACGGGTTGCGGCGGCGATGACGCGCTCGCGCGTCTCCGGCAGCAGACTGAGCTCCGCCCTGCCGTTGAGCACGCGCGAGACCGTTGACGCGTGCACGTTCGCGGCGCGCGCAACGTCGGTGATCGTGACCCGCCTAGCCGCCAACCGCTCACCTCCGGGCCGGAAATCGATTGTTTTCGACTATACGCCCGCGGCCCGATGTTGGTTCAAAGGGTCCGGCGCACGGCCCGAGCGGCCTTAGGCATGTGATCCTAGCCATGGATCTCCTTGCGAAGCTTATCCGGCGCGAGCACGTCGATGTGGCGGCGCGCGACGCGGATCAGGCCGCGGTGCTCGAAGTCTGCGAGGACTTTGTTGACCGTCACGCGTGTCGAACCGACGGCGGCGGCCAGCTCGTCCTGCGTGAGCGTCAGCGCATGTGGATCGGGCTGACCGCTTCCTGAGTCGAGGAGGTATTTCGCCAGGCGACCGGGAACATCCAGCAACATCACGTCCTCGAGCGCTTGCGTGAGCTTCTCGACCCTCGCCTCGAACATCTCGAACGCGCGGTACAGGATTCTCGGGTTGCGCTCGAGCATGCGAGCGCACGTTTCACCGAGCAGCTGGATCGTGACCGCGTCGGTCGTCGCGATCGCGGTCGTCGGTCGACTTCGGCCGAAGATCGCCTGCTGCCCGAGGACGCCGCCGCGCCCCACGACCCAGAGCAGCACCTCACGACCCTCCACGTCCTCGCGTATCAGCTTCACCGAGCCCTCGACCACCACGTGGAGATCGCGCGCCGGATCGCCGCGGTGATAGATGACCTCGTCTCGCTCGAAACGCCGCAGCTTCGCCTGCGCCAGGAGCTCCGACAGCTGCGCATCGTTCAGCTCATTGACCGGCAGGACATCGGCGAGTCCTCGCGCGACCGCGATGAGGTCCATGGCGACGCTCAGGCTACGCCCGACGGCAAGTCGGCTAGCGAGGCGTCACCGGCTGCCGGCCGTACGTCATCGCATCGGCGATGTGCTCGTTCGCGGCGTGATCCCACGGCACCGCGACCAGGGCCGGGCCGCCGAGATCGAGGGCATGCCGCAGCGTCGGGAGGAGATCCTTCGCGCTTTCCACCGCGTACCCCGCGATACCGAAAGCGCGCGCCAGCTGGACGAAATCGGGGTTACCGAACTCGGTCGCGAACGTGCGATGGAACTGGCGCTTCTCGTTGACCTCGATCACTCCGAGGCGGTCGTCAACGAGCACAACGACGACGATCGCGGTCCCGAGCCGCTTGGCAGTCTCGAGCTCCTGAACGTTCATCAGGAACCCGCCATCGCCGCAGAACGCGACGACCTTGCGCTCGGGGTGGACCAGCTTCGCCGCGATCGCGCCCGGCAGTGCGATGCCCATCGATGCGAGACCGTTGGAGATGACGACGGTGTTGGGACGCTCCGTCGGGAAGAGACGCGCGAGCCACACTTTGTGCGCGCCGACGTCGCTGACGACGATGTCGTCTGGACCGAGAGCTTCACGCAGAGCCGCGACGACGGCGAATGGCGGCAACGGTCCCGGTACGTCCTTGACGAGCGTCGTCTGCGCCGAAGCAACGACCACGTTGCGGTCGTCGCGCGGTTTCACGAGCGCGGCGAGCGCTTTCAGCGACTCGTCGAGCTCGCCGATGACCTCGATCGACGGTTGGTAATGCCCATCGATCTCGGCCGCGGTGCTGTCGATGTGGACGACGGCTTTGTCGCGCTTCGGGTTCCACAGGACCGGAGCCCATTCGACGAGGTCGTAGCCGACCGCGATGACGACATCCGCGTTGGCCAGGAGCTTCACGTTCGCGAGATCCGCGCCGGGCCGTTGGAGGCCGACCGGCGGCAAGGAGTGCTGGCCGAGCGGATCGAGCACGCCCTTCGCCATGTACGTATGCGTTGCCCAGATCCGACTGCGCTGCACGAAGCGCCGCAGTGAGTCCACAGTCGGGTTGCCGACAGCGTTGCGGCGCGTGACGCCGTTGCCGGCGAGGATGACCGGGCTCTTTGCGCCGTTGATGATCTCCGCCGCCCGCTCCAGCGCTTCCTGTTGCGCCTGCGGATAGGACGTGCGCCGCACCTCGAGCGGGACCGAGCGCACCTCTTCTTTCGCCACGTCTTCGGGCAGCTCGATGTGCGTCGCGCCGGGCTTCTCGATGCGCGCGAGCCGGAACGCCTTGCGCACGACCTCTGGAACGGACTCCGGCACCGAGATGCGTGTGCTCCACTTCGTGACCGGCCCGAACATCTGGACCACATCGATGTACTGATGCGACTCGAGGTGGACCCGCTCGAGACCGGCCTGCCCGGTGATCGCGACGAGAGGAGCACGATCGAGCTGCGCGTCGGCGACGCCCGTCAACAGGTTGGTCGCGCCTGGGCCCAGCGTCGCGAGGCACACGCCGGGGAACGACGACAGCCGTCCGTACACGTCGGCCATGAAAGCGGCGGCCTGCTCGTGTCGCGTCAGGACGAACCGGATCTTCTCGCTGTCCTCGAGCGCCGCGTTCAGGTCCAGCGTTTCCTCGCCGGGGATGCCGA
>DATEZK010000037.1:0-7394 GCA_035255665.1 Candidatus Limnocylindria bacterium | reverse complement strand
TGGTGTCCGGCCATCAGAACGAGGTTCTCGATGCGGTGCAGGGAGTCGCGCGGGCCGTTCGAGTGAATGGTGGTCATCGAGCCGTCGTGGCCGGTGTTCATGGCCTGGAGCATGTCCAGCACCTCGTCACCGCGGACCTCGCCCACCACGATGCGGTCGGGGCGCATACGCAGCGCGTTGCGCACCAGGTCGCGCTGGTTGATCTGGCCCTTGCCTTCGATGTTGGGTGGGCGGGTCTCGAGCCGCACGACGTGCGGCTGCTGCAGCATGAGCTCGGCCGAGTCCTCGATCGTCAGGATGCGCTCTTCGTTGGGGATGTAACGCGACATGATGTTGAGGAGCGTCGTCTTTCCGGAGCCGGTGCCACCGGAGATGAACATGTTGAGACGCGCTTCCACACACGCGCGCATGAACTCCATCATCTCGGCGGTCGCGGTGCCGAACTTGATGTAGTCCTCGACGGTGATCCGGTACTTGGGGAACTTTCGGATCGTCACGACCGGACCGTTGAGGGCCAGCGGCGGGATGATGATGTTCACACGTGAGCCGTCCGGAAGACGCGCGTCCTCGTAGGGCTTCGACTCGTCAACACGGCGGCCGATCGGCGCGATGATGCGCTCGACGATCCGCATGACGTGCTCGTCGCTCTGGAACGTCACGTCGGAGAGCTGGAGCTTTCCCTTGCGCTCGACGTAGCAGCGGAACGGGCCGTTGACCATGACCTCGGTGATCGTGTCGTCCTTGAGGAGGGGCTCGATCGGACCGAACCCGAGGATCTCGTCGAGGATCGACTCGAGCATCTTCTGACGCTCGACGCGCGTGACGACCACGCCTTCCTCGTCGATGAACTTGTTGAACATCTCCTCGATGCTCGAGCGGACCGCTTTCGCGTCCGCGAGATCGAGGCGCGGGTCGAGGTTGTTGATGATCCGCGTCTGGAGCTTGATGCGGACGTCGCGGTTGGCATCGCGCGCGGGCGAGCTGCTCTGGGTGAGGGGGCCTTCAGACGGTGGCTTGGGTGGACCGCCCGGAGGCGGTGGGGCCCCGGGTGCCGGGGCGGCGGGCTGCTGCCCAGCGGGACGCTGACCTTCGATGCGCCGCAGCAATGACATCTACTAAAGAACCCTCATCTCCGGCTCCCGTTATGGCGGGCGCCTGCTCCCTCGGCGATTGAGTCTACGTCCACCTACCTGGATTCCGGCCGCTCTTTTGGGGGATCAGAGCGGTGACGAATGGCTGCCTAACGGGCTCCGAAGAGCTTGAGGCCGCCGCGCGCCTGCGCTTGCTTGCCCGCCGCGACCGGCGCGCCCTCGGTCTGAGCGACCTTCTGCGCGAGCGAGAAGATGTCCTTGGCGACCTGGCTGTCACGGTGGCTGATGACAAAGGGGACGCCGCGGTTGACGGCCAGCACGAGCGTCCGGCCGTCCGAGACGATCGTGTGTGGGATCTTGCGACCGAGGCTCGCCTCGACGTCCGACGCCTTGATGCCGCCGGAGCTGTCGTTACGGTTGGCGACGAGCTGCACTTTCGCCTCGTCGTAACCGAGCTTCTCGACGACTTCCATAAAGACGCGGACGTTCTTGAGGCTGGTGATCTCGAGGGTCATCAGCGTCAGGATCACGTCAGCGACGTCGAGCATCGTGATCACCTGCTCCTGGAACGACGGCCAGGTGTCCACGACGATGTAGGCGTACCGCTCGCGCAGGAGCTCGAGGACGTGCTTCAGGTGCGCGCCGGTGATGAGCTCGGTCGACTCTGGCGTCGGCGGCGCGAGCATCACTTTGATGCCGGTGGAGTGCTGGACGAGGATCGACTCGACGACATCGGAGTCCGCCGTCTCGAACGACCCGATGAGGTCAGCGATCGTCTTCGCCTTCGGGCTCATGTTGAGGATCACGGCGATATCGCCGAACGGCAGGCTCCCGTCCACCAGGACCACGGGCTTGTTGGTGACCTGGTGCAGCGCGACCGCGAGGTTCGTCGCGATGGTCGTCCGGCCGACGCCGCCCTTGGGGGAGAAGAACGTGATGATCTTGCCCATTTCGCGGCCCGCCGCCGCCGCCGCTGCGGCCTGCCCTCCGGGCGGCGCGACCGGCGCGACCGGCGCGTAGCGCGCCCGGCGGACCTTTTCGAGCTCGTGGACGTGCCGGATGGAGTTGATGAGCTCGTCGGCGGAGAACGGCTTTACCAGGAACTCCCGCGCCCCGGCGAGCATCGAGCGGCGGAGATAGTCCTGCTCGCCCTGGACGCTCATCATGATGATCGGCGACTCGGGGACGGTGTTCGAGATGATCTCCGTCGCCGTGATCCCGTCCATGTCCGGCATGTTGATGTCCATGAGGATCACGTGAGGCCGGTGCTGCTTGGCCATGTTGACGGCTTCCTGCCCGCCGCCGGCGGTGCCGGCGACCTCCATGTCGGGCTCGAACCCGATCAGCTTCGCGAGGTTCTCTCGCGTGTCGGCGATGTCGTCGACGATGAGAATGCGGATCTTTTCGCCGTCAGCCAAGCGTCATCGCTCCCCTTTGCGGTGTCTGCGCGAGTCTAAACGGTCACCTGTATGTAGCCCGTCGCCTCGAGCGCGAGCGCGAGCAGTCCGCCTATACCAAGCGCGACGCCGTACGGGATCGACGACTTGAGGATCGTCGCGAGCGTGTTCGGCGCCGCACCTGCGGCTGGGCGCGCAAGCCTTCGAGTCACGATGAAGCCGACGGCAAGGACGCCGCCGATAAGAGCACCGTAGACAGCCGCGTAGAGGAGGAAGTTGATGCCGCGCAGCGCGCCGATCGCCATGAGGAGCTTGGCGTCGCCCGCTTTCAGGCCGCCCGCGGCATAGAACGGGTACGAGATCGCGAACGCGAGGATGAGCGCCGCGACATGGTCGACAAGTCCGCCGGTGAAGAGGCCCCCCGGCAGCCCTTCAAGGGCGCCGAGAACGAGGCCGGCCAGCATCGCCGGGTAGGTGAAGGCATTGGGGATGCGCAGGAAGCGCCAGTCCGTGTACATGACCGTAATGAGGAGCGCGGTGAGCGCGACGTTCTCGATGACCCGGACAACCTCGAGGCTCAAGATCTAGGCGCTCCCTCTCTAAAGATGATGAGCGGCGCCGGTTAGGGCGCCGCTCATCGCATCGACAGTACTGCGCGAGCTAGGTGAGGTTGTTGCCGATGTTGCTGAAGATGTTCTGGATCTGGCCCCGCAGGAAGACCATCGCGACGATGACGGCGATGGCAATGACTGCGATGATGAGTGCGTACTCAACGAGGCCCTGTCCTTCGTCTTCGCGGATGAATGTCAGCATTCAAGTTCCCCCTTTCTCGTTCCCTAGTGGCGCTGCCGTCTAGGTGCCCGTGAGTGTGCCTGCCGGGACGGTCCGGCAACCAGTAGGAAGGTCGTACTAGGAGCATTTCGCCAATGAATCTAGACTCCGGGCCGAGGAAGGGAGTCCAAATACATGGCAGTTGAGGCTACGGCGGTCTCGGCGACCAGCAACAAGGCTGGGTTCTGGATCCGGGCGTTTGCCTACATTATCGACGCGATCGGCGTCGGGATCGTGTCCGGGATCATCGCGTCGCTCATCGGTGGGGGCCCCACCGGCGCCACATCGAACGGCCTGAGCTTTCTCTTCGGTCTCGCGTACTTCGTTTACTTCTGGTCGGCGCAGGGCGGCGGTCAGACGCTCGGCATGCGCGTCCTCAATCTGAAGGTCATTCGCACCGACGGATCCGCGCTGACGATCACACAGGGCCTGATCCGCTACCTCGGCCTGTTCGTGTCGTTCCTCTGCCTTTTGATCGGCGTCATCTGGGTCGCCTTCGACGCTGACAAGCAGGGGTGGCACGACAAGATCGCGGGCACCTACGTCATCCGGACCTAACCGCTCTTAGAGCCGCTCGCACGCGGCCGTGACGCGGACGTGTACGCGCTCGATGCGCGTACCGTCCTACGTCGTTACCGCCGGCGCGACGTGCCGGCCGGCGAGGTCGCCGTCATGCGTTACGTGCGCGAGCGCGGGTATCCCGCGCCGGAGATCGTGAGCGTCGACGGCGCCGATCTCGTCCTCGAGCGCGCGACCGGCCCGACGATGCGCGTCGACCTCGCGCGCAGGCCGTGGAGGCTCGTTCATCACGCGCGTCTCCTCGCCGATCTGCAGCGACGACTTCATCGCATCGCCGCGCCCGAGTGGCTGCCCGCGATCGGACCGGGCGGCGCGGTGATCCACCTCGACTTTCACCCGGAGAACGTGATGCTGCATGGAAAGGACCACTTGGTCATCGACTGGGCCAACGCGCGCGCCGGCCACTGGGCCGACGATGTCGCGCAGACGGTCGTGATCCTCGCCGCCGCTGATCTGCCGCGCAGGACGATGCTCGCGATCCGTGCGTTCCTCTGGATCTACCTCGCGGGCTTCGATCGCGGGGTCGTGCGGACGCACCTGCCGGCGGCCATCGCGCGCCGGATGGAGGACCCGAACATGACGGCGCGCGAGCGCGAGCTCATTCCACTCGTCCGCGTCTAGGGACGCACCACCCACGCGCCGCGCGTGGAGCGCACGCGATCGTCGTACCCGCCTGTGACCAACACGCTGCCATCGCGCAGTGTTGTCGCTGTCGAGAAGTACCAGCTCGAGCCGAATGTGCCGGGCAGCACGCTGAAACTCGCGCTACGCGCGTCGAACAGCTCGACCGCCGCCGCGCCGCCCGCGACGAGCACGGTACCGCCCGCGAGTGCGACGAGCGCATCGGACAGCTTGAAGCGCGAGAGCGACATCTTCATCGTCGGCTCGAACACGCCGCGGCGCGCGTCGTACAGCTCCGCGCTCGCGTAGCGCCCGTTCCAGTCACGCGCATCCGATCCACCGACGACGAGAACGCGTCCGTCGGGCAAAAGCGCGGCCGCGTGCTTGTGGCGGACCACCGTCATCCCGCCGGTCACCGCGAAGCGCCGCGAATCGGGGTCGTAGATCTCCGCGCCGCTGACGACCGTGTCGCGAGCGCTCGACCCGCCCGCGATCAAGACGCGTCCATCGGCGAGCAGCGTCGCGGTGTGCGCCGAACGCGGGGTCGTCATGTCGCCCGCCCCTACGAAGAGACCACTCTGTGGGTCGTAGCGTTCGGCGCTCGCGAGCATGCGCGACCCGTCGGTCCCGCCGGTCACGAGGACCGTTCCGTCGCGGAGGAGCGTCGCGGTCGCGCCGCCACGCGCGACGCTCATGCTGCCGGTCGGCGCGAACGTCCCGCGTACGGGGTCGAAGAGGTCGGCGCTCGCGAGCGGATCGCGAATGCCCCAGCCACCAACGAGCAGGAGCCGACCGTCACCGAGAGTGATCGCGGCATGACCGCAGCGCTCGGCGCTGAGCGGTGGACCCGGTCGGAACGCGCGCGTCGCCGGGTCATAGAGCTCCGTTTCGCGAATGTGGCAGTCGCCGTCGTAGCCGCCGGCGATCAGGACGGTCCCGTTGGAAAGCAGGGTCGCGCTGTGGGTCGCGCGCGCGAGCGTCATGTTCCCGGTGGCCGAGACGCCCGCCTGCGACGCTGCTGGCGAAACGCTGGGAAGTGAGCCCGGTACAGGCGAACACGCTCCGAGGATCGTGAGGATGAGGACGCCCAGGGCACGCACACTCGTCCTACAGCGCTCGAGTTGGCTCGGTTCCGTCCGGTTCAGGTCTCCTGCCAGCGGAGGAGATTCAGGTCGGCGTCGTACTCGAACTTCCCGTGGAACGTCGACCCGTCCTCGACGAGACGCGGGAAGAAGATCGCGTCGGCAGGCGGGATCGGCAGCTTCGCCACCTCGTCCACCGGCACCCAGCGGAACTCGCCGATGCCCGGCGCGGGCGTGAATGTCCCCTCGAAATCCCACGCCACGAAGATGAACGTGAGCCACTGGTAGTCGGCCCGAGGCGATGTCTCGGTCATGACCCCCCGCAGCACCGGCTGCTGGATCCTGAGCCCCGTCTCCTCATACATCTCGCGCACCGCGCACTCGGTAGGAGATTCGCCGTGATCGAACTTGCCGCCCGGCGCGACCCACAGCCCGCGGTTCGGCTCGGTGGTCCGCCGCAGCAAGAGGACCTGTTCGTCGCGCAGCGCGTACACGAGTGTCGCGAGCTTCAGCGGTGGTTTCGCGACGACGATGCGCGGGCGGCTCGGAAGCCACCGCGGGACGTGCTCGACATACGACTCGTACGCCGGACCGAACCGGCGCTGCAGGGTCGGCTCCTCATAGAGAACGACGAAGAAGTGGAAGAAGATCCACGCGACGGCGGCCCACACGAGAAGCGGGATCGATCCATAGAACATCGCCTCGCCAAGGAGGATGGTCGTGACCGCCACGTACATCGGGTTGCGCATCCATCCGTAGAGGCGCCCGGTCACGAGACGATGCGGTGGATCGTACGGGGCGGGCGTGCCTTCTCCCTCGACGATGAATCCGGCGAAACACCACGCCAGGATCGCGATGCCGAGAACGAGAGGCACGAGACCGACGAGGCGCAGCACGCCATCTCCGCTTTCGATCCCGGTGACGTTGAGGATCATCGCCGGGATGAAGACAAGGAAAGTCGCCGGCACCAGCGCGCCGAAGAGGAGCGTTCGCAGCAACCGGCCACCCACTCACGCGGAGAGTAACGACAGCAGGGGCGGACCAAGAAACACGACGAGCAGCGCTGGGAGGATCGTGAGCGACAGCGGGAACAACATCAGAACGGGCAGACGCCGCGCCGCAGCCTCGGCTCGACGGCGCTCGGTCGTGCGGAGCGCGTCAGCCTGTATGACCAGCAACTCGGCGAGCGGCGCACCGAAACGCGTCGCGGCGACCACCAGCGCGGCGACGCGTGCATCGTCGCCACCGCTTCCGAACCCGCGCAGGGCATCAGGGAGCGAACGCCCGAGCGCGAGGTCGGCGAGGAGCCTGCGCGCGTCGGGCAGACGACCGAAGCGCGGCGCGCGCCCGACGAGCGCCGCGAGCGCACGCTCGAAGGTGAGTCCCGCGTCAAGCCCAACGACGACGGCGTCGAGGAACGTCGCGAGATCGGGTGGCGGCGCCGTGGCGCGCACGATGCGCCAGAGCCAGAGCGCGCCCACGAGCTCGAGCGTGAGCGCGATGCCGAGAAGACCGAGGCCTTCACCCAGGAAGATCGCCGCGTAGTCCGGCGTCGCGAGCGCGAAGAACGACCCGCCGACCGGCGCGAGAGCGACGAGCACGATCGCGGATACGCGGCCCTGTGCCGTGAGCGCCGCACGCTCATCCTCAAGCGCGAGCCTCCCACGCATCAGCGCCGCGACCCGAGCGAGACTGCGGCCGACTCGACCACCACTGCGCGCGAACGCGGCGAGCACGACCGCGAGGGGCGCGACGTCCTCGTCGGGCACCACGCCGGCGTAGGCGCCGAGCGC
>DATEZK010000036.1:0-4124 GCA_035255665.1 Candidatus Limnocylindria bacterium | reverse complement strand
TCGAGAGCGGCATGACGACAGCGCCCAGCAGCGAGGCGCCACAGAGGCCCATCGCGAACAGCAGACCAGCGCGCTCGCCGGCGAGCGGGACGAGCGCCTGCGCCGCCGCGTCGGCGGACGTGACCTGGATCCCGGCGGGATACAGCACCGTGCCGGTCACGACGATGATGAAGAACGCGAACAGGCCGGCGAGCGCGGCGCCGAGGAACACATCGATGCGCGCGTACTGCGCCGACTTGCGGTCGGTGCCCTTGTCGACGACCGACGCCTGCATGTAAAAGAGGAGATACGGCGTGATGGTCGTGCCGACGAGCGCGAGCGCGAAGACGAGCGCCGAGGGGCTCGTCGGCAGCGATGGGATGAACCCCGACATCACGACCGGCCAGTCGGGCTTCAGGATGAAGACCGAGACCGGGTAGGCGATGAACGCGAGCACCAGCACGAAGAGGACGCGTTCGACGATGTGGTAGCTGAAGAACACGACCAGCGTCCAGACGCCGAGCGCCGCGAGCGGCACGGAGATGATCCGCGGCACCCCGAGGATCTCGACGCTCGCGGCGACGCCCGCGAATTCGGCGACGACGTTGCTGCCGTTCGCGATGATGAGGACGAGCATCGCGAGGATCGTCCAGCGCACGCCGAACCGCTCGCGAATGAGGTCGGAAAGGCCCTGACCCGTCGTGATGCCCATGCGCGAGCACATCTCCTGGATCACGCCGAGGCCGATGCTCGCGACGAACAGGAGCCACAACAGGGAGAAGCCGAAATGCGCGCCCACCGAGGAGTAGGTGGTGACCCCGCCTGCCTCGTTGCCCGCGAACCCGGTGATCACCCCGGGACCGACGACCGCGAGGAACCCGGCGATCGCGATGCGCCGGCGTGTCGCGCGGCGTCGCAGCGCGCCCAGCGGTCGCGCGATGCCGGCGCCTCTCACCTAGCGATCGACCTGAGCGACCTCTTCCTCCAGCCGCGCGGGAGCATGATGTCGACGACGTCGTCGATGGTCACGGTGCCGAGCAGCTTGCGCCGCGCATCGACGACCGGAAGCGCGAGCAGGTTGTACTTCGCGATCAGCGCCGCGACCTCTTCCTTCGGCGACGTCGCGTCGACCTTGAGCACGTTGCGGTCCATGACGTCGGTGATCGGTGTCGCCGGCTTCGCGACGACAAGGTCGCGCAGCGAGATGACGCCGTCGAGGCGACCCTGGCTGTCGACGACATACAGGTAGTAGGTGAGCTCGGCATCGGGTTGCAGCTCGCGGAGCCGGTCGATGGCACCGCCCGCTGTCAGCTGCGCAGGTAGCGCGATGAAGTCCTTGGTCATGATCCCACCCGCGGAATCCTCGGGGTAGGTGAGCAGCTCCTCGACGTCCGCGGCCTCGTCCTTCTGCATGAGGTCGACGAGCTCTTCGCGTCGCTCCTCGGGCAGGTCCTGCAGAAGGTCGGCGGCCTCATCCGGCGCCATCTCGTCGAGGATGTCGGCGGCGCGCTCCTCGTCGAGATCGCTCACGATCGACGCCTGCATCTCCGGCTCGACCTCGGACAGCGTGTCGGCGGCCGTCTCGATGTCGAGCTCCTCGAAGACCGCGCGCCGTTCGTCGACGCTCATCTCCTCGACGATGTCGGCGATGTCCGCGGGGTGCAGTAGCGCGAGCTTGGTGCGCGGCACGGTCACACGTACGTTCGCGTCCGGCGCCGAGAGCGGCTCGACCAGATGCCAGGGGATGATCCCGCGCGGCAGCTTCTGGCCCGCGAGGCCGACGACGCGCTCGGCCAGACCCTCTGCGCCGACGCGACGGAGCAGGCCGCGCAGGCCGACGTCGGCGCCGACGAGGCGCAGCTGCCCGTCGACCTCGGAGAGCTGCAGGTCGTTCACGCGCACGACCTTCGCGCCGTGCGTGTCGACGACCTGCTTGTCCATCAGGTCGCGCGAGAGGCGCAGGGCCTCCTGCGGCAGCTTCGCGTCGGTGATCGTGTCGAGACGGCCGCGCAGCCTGAGATGCCCGATCTCCTGCGCCATCTCGTTCCAGCGGACGACCCGCTCGCCGCTTGGGGTCGCGAGGATCGCCCACTGCACCGCTGGGAACTGGCCCTGTGGGACGACCGCGAGGTCCGCGAGCTTCGCGACCTCGGTGCCATTCGGCTCGATCACGCGTCGATGTTGGATGTCTGAGAGGTACGGCACGCGCGCAAGGGTACCGCCGCAGGCTAGAATGAGAACTCCCATGACACCTGCCTCGGACACCGGACTGCGCGTTCGAGCGCTCGCGGATCAGGCCGTCGCGGCCGCCCTCGAGGCTGACTGGACGCGCGCGTCGGACCTCAACTCGAAGATCATCGAAGCCGCGCCCGACGACGTCGAGGCGCGCAACCGGATGGGCCGCGCGCTGCTCGAGCTGGGCAAGCTGGAGGAGGCGAAGGCCTCGTTCGGCGAGGTGCTGAAGGCCGAGCCGTACAACTCGATCGCGATCCGGGGCTCGCAGCGCATCGTGCAGCTGCTGGAGCACAAGACCAAGCCGAACGTCACCACCTCGCGGACCCAGCCGCGCCTGTTCATCGAGGACATGGGAAAGACGGGAATCCTCCGCCTGATCAACCCGGCGCCGCCGCACATCCTCGCCCGTTACAGCCCCGGCGCCGAGGCCCAGCTCAAGGAGCAGGAGGGCCTGATGGCCGTCCACGCCCGCGACGGGGAGCTTCTGGGCTTCCTGGAGCCCAAGGTCGGCCGGCGCCTCATCGATCTGATCCGAACTGGCAACCAGTACGTGGCGGCCATCGTCAGTAACGACCAGCAGAACGCCCGCGTTGCCATTAGAGAGGTCCTGCAGAGCGTCGAGAACTCCAGCCGGATCTCCTTCCCTGGCCACCACCGACCGGCCGAGACGAAGGAGCGCGCCTACATCAAGGGCAACTTCTTCCGCTTCGGGCGGGACGCGGATGAGGACGGGGACGAGGACACGGACGGGACTGAGGAAGAGACAGAGGGCGTCGCGGGCGGCGATTCCCTTGAAGAGTCAGATGGCGTCGAAGAGCCACTTGTCGTCGATACGGGCGACGATGACTCGGAGGAAGAAGAAGAGGAGTAAGCCGGATGGGCCGAGCGGGATGGGGAGCGATAACAGCGGTCCTCGTCCTCCTGGCCGCGGCCTGCTCCACTCCCGTTCCCGACAAGACCCGACCCATCCCCGGTGATGTCCCCGACGCGCGTCCCATAGCCCAAGCCGCAGCCGACATCCTCCTCACCTTCTCCGTCTACGACTACGCCCTTGTCGGCAGTCTCGCCGGCGACAAGGTGCGCGCCGTCAGCGCTGACCGCTACGCGAGCGTCGCGCGCACGCAGGCCACTCTCGTCAAGAGCAACACGACGAAGGTCGTCGCGGCGACCGTCGAGACCGTCGGTCCAGTGCGCGACCGGCTCGTCGCGCTCGCCGACGGTCTCACCGATCTCTCGCGCGACGCACTCGCGTACGCGGATGTGCGCGATCCCGCCGCGCTGTCGCGAGTCCTCGCGGGCGTCGAGCGCGGGTGGGCGAGCCTGCGGGAGCTCGCGTCGGCACTGCCGGCCGACCCCGCGCTTAAGGCGGCGATCGACCGCGGCACCTCGATCAAGTCCACGGCCACGTCGAAGCAGGTGTTCACGCTCACCGTGGGTCCATACGGCACCGCGGGTGAGGCGCTCGACGCCGCGAAGCAGATCGGCGCGAACGCCACCGCTGCGACGCAGAGCCCGTTCGCGGTCCGCGTCGGCCCGTATCCGGACCGCGCGGCCGCCGAGAAGGCGAACGAGGCGCTCGCGGCGAAGAAGATCACCGCGATCGTGAGCGAGGACGCGGTGTACGCGTTCGCGCGTGCGGGCGAGGTACCGGACGCGGAGCTCTGGCGCGAGCCCGAGCGGGCCATCGACGTCCAGGGGCTCGCGCGGAAGATCGCGCTGTCGTCGGATGCGTCACTGATCGCGACCGGATCCGACGATGGGTTCATCGGGGTGTTCACGCGCGACGGCGTGCTCAAGGCGCTGCCGAAGTTCAACGCGGGCGTCAATCAGCTTGCCTTCACAAGCAACGGACGCTTCCTCATGGGCGGCGGGCAGGTCCTCACGAACCTGGTCATGCCGAGCCCGAGCGA
>DATEZK010000035.1:0-3437 GCA_035255665.1 Candidatus Limnocylindria bacterium | reverse complement strand
GCGGCCCCGCGGGATGCTGCGCACGACGTCATAGATCCGCTCGTACCTCGGGTTCGTCACTCCGCTGCTAAGGATGCGCGCGCCTAGCGGACCGGCAACCTCCGCGCCGCGACCGACGGTGCGGCCTCCTCTTCGACCTCAGGCCGCTGCGTCGCGCCGATGACGACGCCGCACGCCAGCGCGAACGCGAGGCCGACGAACGCGGAGACCGCAAGGACGTTCTCGGCGGGTCGTCCGGCGGCGTTCTCGAGCGGGCCCCAGGTCATGAAGAGTAGGAAGAGGATGATCGCGCCCGACGCCACTCCGACCGCGTGCGCGGCCACGTAGAGCGAGAACCACCGCTTCGGCCGGCGCAGCAGGGTGTCGAAGAATGTGCGAAGGACTCGCGTCATGGACCAGACCGTGAGCGCCGCGATGGTCCAGGCGATGACCGTCGCGAGTGCGGCCACGTCGGCGCCGACGATCCGCGACACGAACGCCGCGGCCTGCGAGACGAGCAGCTCGGGCATCATCACCTCGCCGAAGGTGGTCCCGCGACCTTGCAACACGCCGATGATCGCGCTCTTCGTCTCGATCGCGCGCAGTGGGCTGAACAGCGTTTCCTGCTTGAGCGAGAAGCCCGTCTGGACGAAGGGACCGAAGGATTGCTCCCCGGCCGCGATCGCGAACAACACCGTGATGATCGCGCCCCACGCTGCGGTGACCACGCCCATGAGCCCGTTGACCGCCGCGGCGGTGAGGATCAGAGCCGGGGCCAGGCCGAGCGGCGCGGCGACGGGCATCGCCAGCGCCATCATCGCTTGTTCGCTGCTGACATTGCGCACCCAGACCCAGACGCCCATCAGCGCGAAGAGCACGGCCAGGACCGGCACGAAGAGGAAGATCAGCGCGCTGATGAGGACCCATGCGATCGCGAGCGCGACGCCCATCTGGCCCGCGACGGCGACGACCGCGACGAGCCCCGCGGCTGCCAGCGAGGCGGTGAGTCCGAAGCTGGCGAGCAGCATCAGGGCGAAGACCGGCAGGGCCGCGAACAGTGCGAAGAATGCCCGGCGTATCGGCTGGCCGTAGTTCGATAGCAGCGCGACGACCGGGCTCTGGTCGACGCTCGGCATGAAGTCGCTCACCGGCTCGGTCATGACCGGGACGATCCGGGTCGTCGCGAGCTCCTTGTCGATGTTCTGGATCGAGGCCAGTTCGTTTCCTAGGTCAGTGGTCCTCTGGTAGCGGAGCTTGGGCTGCTTCGCGAGCGCCTTGAGGACGATCGTGTCGAGCTCGCGGGGCAGCGATGGGCGCAGATGGCTTGGGGGCACCGGCATGCGGACGACGTGATCGCGCATGAGCACACCTGAGTTGGTGCTCGTGAAGGGCGGCTTGCCGACGAGCATCTCGTAAAGGACGAGGCCGAGGCCGTAGACGTCGCTCTGCACCGTCGCTTGCTTTCCCTCGACCCGTTCCGGGGCGACGTACATCGCCGTCGCGTAGAGCTCGGGCGTCGCATCGTCCTTCGGCGTGCGCGCGATACCGAAGTCAGTGATCTTCGCGTGATCCTCAGCGTCGAAGAGGATGTTCGACGGCTTCAGGTCGGCGTGGATGATGCCCTTCGAGTGAGCGAAGGCGAGCCCGTTCGCGACCTCGATCGCGATGCGCGCGGCTTCTCCGGCCTTGAGCGGCCCCGTCCGCTCGATGCGGTCCTTGACCGATCCACCCGCGAGGTGCTCCATCACGATGTACGGGAGGTTGTCGACCTCGCCTACGTCGAAGACCGAGACGATGTTGGGGTGCTTGAGCTGCGCGAGCGAGCGCGCTTCCTTGACGAACATGCGGCGGACGTTCGCGTCCGCGGCGGCCGCCGTGTCGAGCACCTTGATCGCCACCTCGCGATTCAGCGCGGTGTCGTTCGCCAGGTAGACCTGGGAGGAGCCACCGGTGCCTAGTGGCCGAGAGATCTGGTAACGCTTATCCAGTACACGCTCCTGTTCGCTGGGCCGACCGCGCGCCGACTATACCGCCGGGCCTGCGGGTGACCTGCGATGAGCCAACGGGCGGCTGGGCGGGGTCGTTACTCCCGACGCTCACGGGCCTCGCGACCGAACGGATACCCCCGTCGCTCGGTCAGCGCCTCTTGAGAGCGGCCGGGACCTTGGCGTCGACGAGTGCGGTGACCGCGGGGCCGACCTGCGCCTTCAGCGCCGTCGCCTGCTCAACGGTCAGCTTTCCGTCGGTCGCGGCTTTGTCGATCTTCGTGTTGGCCGCCGCGGTGATCGTGGCGACCAGTTCCGCCTTGTTCTTGCCAAGGCTCGTGGCGACCTCGCCCAGCGTCTTGCCCTCGCGCAGCGCCTGGAGCAGATCGGCCTGTGAGAGACCGAGGTACGTCCGGCCGGCGCTGTAGATGTCGCCCACGAACTCACCGATCTTCATCGCGCGGGTGTTCGCCTTGGGCAGATCGCGGGTCTTCGGCTTCGCCTTTGGTGCGCGCGCCTGCGGGTGCGTCTGCTCGACGAACCGCTTGATCTGAGCCGGGGCATCGGCCTTCGCTTTGTCGGCCTGCTCCTTCGTGAGCTTCGCCTCGGCCAGCGCCTTGTCGATCGCGGCGTTGACAGCGTTCTGGAGGGTCACGGCGAGGCCGGACTGCGACTTCCCGGCGGTCGTCTCGGCGATCGCATTCAGGGTCGTGCCGGGAAGCTTCGCCTTGAGGTCGCCGACGCTGAGGCCGAGATACTTCGCGCTCTCCTCGAGGAGGCTCGCGAGGACGCGCTTCACGGTGCCGTTGTCACGCACGGGCTCCGCGGCTTTCACCGCGGCGAGGATCGCGTCCGCCTGTCCAGCGGTGATGAGACCCTTGGCGACAAGGCCGTCAAGGATCGACTTCAGCTTGTCAGTGCCGCTATTCGCGGGCGCTGCGGCGGCAGCCTCACCGTCGAGCACGCTCGGGAGTTCGTCGGCGACGGGTGCGAAGGCGGCGAGCGCCGCACCGCCCAGCAGCACAGCCGTCAGCGTCCCGACGCCGGCCGCGAGCGCCACTTTCTTGTTAAGAAGCATCACGTGCGTCTCCCTTCGGGGGGCCGAACTGCATTACCCCACTTGCAGAAACACTAACGACCCGTCCCCTCTCCGGAGTACGGTTTTGGTCACAACACGCCGCTTCCTTACATCTCGTTAACATCCGTGGCTCGTGCAGATCGTCTTTGCGGCCGCCGAGGCCGCCCCCTACGCCAAAGTCGGCGGCCTCGCTGACGTGGCAGGCAGTCTCCCGCAGGCACTCGCCGCGCTCGGTCATGACGTCACGCTCTACCTGCCGCTGCACAAGACCATCGACCGCGCGAAGTTCCAGATCACCGACCGCGCGCCTTCGCGGTCGGTTCCTTACGGAAAGACGAAGGTGCGGGTTTCGTATCCGAGCGTCGTCCGTGATGGCGTCCGCGTCGTCTTCGTAA
>DATEZK010000034.1:0-3728 GCA_035255665.1 Candidatus Limnocylindria bacterium | reverse complement strand
GGCGCGACGAGGCGCAGAAGTCCGACGAGACGCTGGAGATGGCGAATCGCCAGGCGAAGAAGCTGGCGCGCCTGATCGACGAGCTCCTCGACGTGTCGCGGCTGCAGCAGGGCCGGGTCGAGATGCGGCTCGCGGAGATCGACCTCGCCGACGTCGTCCGCGAAGTGGCCGAGCGCATGCGCCTCTTGAGCAAGGGCCACGAGATCGAGGCGAAGATCGAGGGATCGGCCCCGATCGTCGCGGACCGCGATCGCATCGAGCAGGTCTTCGAGAATCTCGTCGGCAACGCGATCAAGTACTCGCCCGACAGCGGCCGCATCGACGTCTTGCTGCGCGTGAATGGATCGAACGCGATCGTCTCGGTGCGTGATCAAGGCATCGGTGTCGCGCCGGGCGAGGTCGAGAAGATCTTCGGTCTTTTCTACCGGTCACCCGACCCGCGCGCGGATCATGTCGGCGGGCTCGGGCTGGGGCTCTACATCAGCCGCGAGATCGTGTCGCGTCATCACGGAAAGCTCTGGGCCGAGCGCAACGCCGACGCTGGAACGACCTTCCATGTGACGTTGCCGCTCGCCAACGTCAGATCCCGCGAAGAAGCTCGGACAGCGTGATGTCGAGACGCCGCGCGAAATGCGCGAGTGCGGCGAGCGACGGCGCCACGCGGCCGGTCTCCATCTTCCACACGTACTGGCGTTCGAAGTAGACGCGACCGCGTTTGTCAGCGCCGAGCTGCGCCATGGTCAGCCCGCGCTTCCGCCGCATCGCGCGCAGACGCTTGCCGGTGCGCCTCAGCAGGAGCGGCTCGCCGGGGACGTCGGGATTGACGCGGGCCGGCATCAGACCCCGCGCGCCACAAAGTCGATGATCGCTTCGATCGCTTCCGCTCCATAGGACGCCGCGAACATTCCGCGCGAATGCTCGCTTCCGCCGAACATCAGCAACGTCTTCGGCTTAGGTGCGACGTCGAAGCAGCGGAGCACGTGCGGCGCGGCGCTGTCACCGTCGGCGCACACGAAGAGCTTGCGTCCGGTGATGTGCCGCGAGAGATCGTCGGGGACCGCGACGACCGGTGCTGACACCGAGACGATGCACTCGACATCTCCCTCGAAGCTGGAGGCAAGGATGGCGTGTCCTCCCATCGATGCGCCGACCAGCGCGATCTCCTTTGCGCCACGCTCGCGCAGCAGCGCCTTCGCCGCCCGCAGGTCCGCGACGGGCGACCACTCCGCCGGTGGCGCGTACTCGGTCGTCTTGCCCGTCGAGCCGTCGTAACCGCGCAGATTCAGCGCGAGCGCCGCCACGCCGCGCGCAACGAAACGCGGGGCAACGTCACGCCAGCCGCTGGCATCCCAGTTCTGACCGTGCACCAGGATCGCCGCCCTCCGTGACGGGAGGTCGCCGTACAGATCAGCCTGCAGCGTCTCGCCCCCACTGGAAACACGCACGGTCTCGGGCACGACGCGCGCTCCGCCGCTCACGGCGCAAATGGTGCTACAAAAAGCGCTGTGGCTCGCACCGTAACTTCCGAGGTCGAACGTCTCTTCACCGACTCCGCATCGGCCTTCCCCTTGTGGGAGGTCACGAAGGACGTCGTCGACGAGTTCATCGATCTCTCGCTCAACTACCGGCAGAGCGGTCATCCCGGCGGCTCGCGGTCGAAGGTGCACCTGCTGCTCGCCCTTTTGCTCTCCGGCGCGATGCGCCACGACCTGCTGCAGCCGTGGCGTCCTTTCGGCGATCGCTTCATTCTTTCGGCCGGCCACACCGTGCCGCTCATCTACGCGACGCTGGCAACGCTGAATGAGGCGATGCGCGTGCGGTTCGAGCACACGAAGGATGAGCGCTTCGCGTTCCCATTCGACGGCAAGTTCGCGCTGACCTGGGAGGACCTCCTCGGCTTGCGCCGGCACGGCGGCCTACCGGGCCATGCGGAGATGGCGGGCAAGACGCTCTTCCTCAAGTGGAACACCGGGCCTTCGGGACACGGCATGCCGCCCACCGTGGGTCAGGCCGTCTCGCTCAAGATCGCGGGGGCCGAGCAGGTCAAGGTCTTCGCAGTCGAAGGTGAGGGCGGGCTCACACCGGGCGCGAGCCACGAGACACGCAACTCGGCGTGGGGCCTTGGTCTCTCGAACCTCGTGTTCCTTCTCGACTGGAATGACTTCGGCATCGACGTGAACGCCGTGTCGAGCGTTGTCCACGGAGGCCCGCGCGACTGGTTCGAGCCGTATGGCTGGCGCGTCGTCGGCACCGAACGCGGAAGCGAATGGGACGACGTGACGAAGGTCGTCCTCGAGGCCGCGCGCGGTGAGAACCCGGAGAAGGTGCCGAGCATCGGTTGGTTCCGCACGCGAAAGGGACGCGGGTATCTCAAGTACGACTACGCCTCGCACGGCACGGCGCACACGATGAACCACGAGCTTTTCTGGCAGCTGCGGAAGGACTTCCAGAAGAAGTACGGCGTCGAGTACGAGGGAGTGGATCAGCCCGCGCCAAAGGACGCCGACGGGATACGCGCTCAGGCGCGCCGGAACCTCGAGGTCGCGGCCTCCGTATTCCGCTCGCGTCGCGACGTGAGCGACTACCTGTCCGATCGCCTGATCGAGATCGCGGGCACCGTCCCCGACGAGCTGCCGACGTTCTTCCTCGGCGGGCGCGCGAAGGACATCTTCAAGGACAAGAGCTTTTTCGACTACGAGAGCTACCCGGAGTCGATGTGGGCAAAGCCGGGCGAGAAGAAGCCGAACCGCGCGGCGCTCGCGACCTGGGGCTCCTGGGTCAACAGCCACGCGCGCCAGAAGCACGAGCGGCCACTCTTCATCGCGATGTCGGCGGATCTCGCCGAGTCGACGAACATCGCCGGGTTCATGAAAGGGTTCGGCGACGTCGAGGGCTGGGGCTGGTACCAGCGCGACACGAACATCCACGGGGCGCTCCTTCCGCAGCAGATCACCGAATTCACGAACTCCGGCGTCGCCTGCGGCATCGCGTCGGTGAATCTCGCGGAGGATCCTTTCAATGAGTTCAACGGGTTCTGGGGCGCGTGCTCGACGTACGGCGCGTTCTCCTATCTGAAGTACGGCGAGATGCGACTCTTCAGCCAGCTGGCGCAGGACTGCGAGCTCCACGTCGGCAAGGTCCTCTGGGTCGCCGGGCACTCCGGTCCAGAAACGGCCGAAGACTCACGGACGCACTTCGGCATCTTCGAGACCGGGGTCACGCAGCTCTTTCCCGACGGCGCGGTCATCGACCTCCATCCGTGGGAATACAACGAGGTCCCCGTGGTCCTCGGCGCGGCGTTCCAGCAGAAGGCGCCGATCGTCGCGCTGCATCTCACTCGACCCAACGTCGACATCCCGGACCGCAAAGCGCTCGGCATGGACTCGCACTTCGCCGCGGCCCGCGGCGCGTACCTCATACGCCGCTACCGCGCGGGGCAGCCGAGGATGGGGACGATCTTCGTGCAGGGCACCTCGACGACGGCGAACCTGGTGAAGATCCTGCCGCAGCTCGACGAACGCGCGCTCAACGTGAAGATCGTCGCCGCGATCAGTCCGCAGCTCTTCGCGCTGCAGGACGAGCGCTACCGCGACGAGATCGCATCGGCCGCGGACCGGATCGACGCGATGGTCATCAGCAACCGCTCGCGGCGCGTCATGCGCGACTGGATCGACCATCCGGTGGTCGCCGAGTATTCGCTAACCTCGGACTGGGACGACCGCTGGCGG
>DATEZK010000033.1:0-2179 GCA_035255665.1 Candidatus Limnocylindria bacterium | reverse complement strand
CGCCCCGGCGTATCGGCGCGCACGCGGTTCGGGTCCGTGTACATCGACCGGACTTTCTTCTCGACCGTCTTCGCGTCGTCGCTGAGGTAGATCGCGTTGTCGAGGCTCTTGCCCATCTTCTCCCTTCCATCGATGCCCGGGAGAAGACCCATGTCGGGGATCAGCGCGTCCGGGACCGGGAAGACCGGCGCGAAGAGCTCGTTGAAGCGCCGCGCGATCTCGCGCGTCAGCTCGATGTGCGATTCCTGGTCGCGGCCGACCGGCACGAGATCGCCCTTCACGATGAGGATGTCCGCCGCCTGGAGGACCGGGTAACCGAGGAGGCCGTACGTCGGCTGCGCGAGCCCGTGATCGCGGAGCTGGTCTTTCAGCGTCGGGATCCGCTGCACTCTGGGGACCGAAACGAGCATCGAGAAGTAGAGGTGGAGCTCAGGGATCTGCGGGACGAGTGACTGGAGGATGTAGGTCACCTTCTCCGGGTCGACGCCCACCGCGAGGTTGTCGATGACGTCCTCTCGGATGTTCTGCTCGATCTCGGCGAGGCCGTCGAGCTTGGTCGTGAGCATGTGATGGTCCGCAACGAGGAGGAACGTCTCGTACGAGTCCTGCAGCTTCACGCGGTTCGCGAGCGTGCCGACGTAATTGCCGACGTGCAGCCGGCCCGTCGGGCGATCGCCCGTCAGGATGCGCTTTCGCGTCTGCTTGGCCGCAGGCGCGGTCTTTGGAATGCTCACTTCCGCGGTCATGGGAACGTCATCCTAGCGTGCGCGCCAGATCGTCGGTCACCAGTCGGACCATCTCGTCGCGCTTTCCGACGAAGAAGTGATCGACGCCGCGCACCTCGGCGACACGCGCCTTGGGGAACCGTTCGCGCAGCTCGGCCGCGGTGCCGAACTGGTCGCGCTCGGCCGCGACGATGAAGGTCCCATCGGGCACGGGTGCGAGATCGTTCTCGCGACCGGTGACCGACCGCACCGGCAGACCGACGAGCACGAGCGCATCGACACGTCCGCCGCTCGCGAGCCACTTCAGCGACATCAGCGCGCCGAAGCTGTAACCGACGAGACCGAGCGGCCGTCCCGGCGCGAGAGCTCGCGCGTGTGCGACCGCGGCGCCGACGTCATCCGCCTCGTCCCGTCCGCCGCTCCACTTCCCGGCACTCGCGCCCACACCGCGGAAGTTGAACCGCAGCGCGTACCAGCCACGCTCGGCGCACGCGCGCGCGATGCCGGCGATGAGTGGGTTGCGCATCTCCCCGCCGTGGGTCGGAAGCGGGTGGGCGATCACGACGACTGCGCGCGGCTCGGTGTCAGGCACGCGCAGCGTCCCCTCTAGCCGGCCATCGATGCGCTGCGCTTCCTCCCGCACCCCCGGAGTGTCGCGGGAACCCGGGCCGGACGCCGTTGTATAGGCTTTCGATATGCGCGTAAGGGCCGCCGGCATCGCGCTGCTCGTCGTCACCGCGGTCGCCTGCCAGCCGGTCGGTCCAGCGGCACAGGTCTCTCCGGCGCCGTCGACCGCGGCGGGCGTCAGCCCCTCGGCCACCGCCGTCCCGACACCGACGCCGTCCATCAGCGCCGCACCGCAGAGCGCGCAGTGCGGTCAGCGGATCACCGCGGACTTCGTCCTCGCGAACGACCTCAAGTGCAACGGGGACGCGTTCGTGATCAACGCGGACAACGTGACGCTCGACCTCGGCGGCAAGACGATCACCGGTCCGGGCATGGGCCCGCAGACCTGGCCGCAGCCGCAGCTCGACAGCGTCGGCGTCCGCACCGGCGGCCACGTGAACGTCACCGTCCGGAACGGCACGATCAGCGAGTTCTCCACCGGCATCTATTTCATCGACATGGAGAAGTCGTTCATCGAGGACGTCACGAGCCAGCGGAGCCGCTACGGCTTCTACATCCACGCATCGCACGGCAACACCATCCGCCGGTCCACGGTCGTAGGGAACATCTACGGCCTGCACCTCCAGGATGCGAACGAGAACCTCGTCGAAGGGAACAACCTGATCCGCCAGACCTATAACAGCCCGGGCGGATACGGCCTCTACCTCTATCGCAGCAGGAACAACCGCATCCTCGAAAACACGATCGAGAACAACGTCAACTGGGGCCTGTGGTTCAGTGACGCCCGCAATAACTCGATCTTCCGAAACAACGTGTCCGGCAACTCG
>DATEZK010000032.1:0-2379 GCA_035255665.1 Candidatus Limnocylindria bacterium | reverse complement strand
GACGCGACCGACGGAATCGTGGTCATCCGCGCCCACGGCGTCCCGCCGGAGGTCCGGAAGCAGATCGAGGAGCGCGGGCTGGAGTGCATCGACGCGACCTGCTCGCTCGTCCTGCGCGCCCAGCGCTTCACGAAGCAGCTTGCGGACGAGGGCTACCGCGTGATCATCCTCGGCACGCCCGACCACCCCGAGGTTGTCGGTCTGAAGGGGTTCGCTGGCGACGACTACATCGTGGTCGAGACGAAAGAAGAGTGGTCGAAGCTCCCCAAGATGAAGCGCGCCGGCGTCGTGTCGCAATCGACCCAGCCGCCTTGGGCGTTCAGAGAGCTTGTCGCCCACGTGTCCGAGATCGCGCAGGAGACGAAGGTCTATAACACCGTCTGCCCGGTCACCGTCAAGCGGCAGGTCGCCGCGAGCGAGCTGGCCGAGCAGGTGAAGACGATCATCGTCGTCGGCGGCAAGAACTCCGCCAACACGCGTGAGCTCGTGAACCTTGCGAAGATGCAAGGTCGCATCGCGTATCACATCGAGAACGCGGACGAGCTGCGGCCGGAATGGCTGCGTGATCAGGAGCGCGTGGGACTCATCGGTGGCTGCTCGACGCCGATGGACACGCTGCTCGAGGTCAAGGAGCGCGCCGAGGAGCTCGCGGAAGCGGTCCCGGCCTAACCTCCGTGCCCCGCGCCGTCGTTGCGGTGGTCGGCAGGCCCAACGTAGGGAAGTCCACGCTCTTCAACCGGATCGTCGGCGAGCGCGTCGCGATCGTCGAGGATCTTCCGGGCACCACGCGGGACCGGATCTACGCGACCGCGGAATGGCGCGGACGCGAGTTCTCGCTGATCGACACCGGCGGTCTCGACGATCCACGCGCCGGCGAGATGGAAGCGGCCGTGCGACGCCAGGCCGAAGCCGCGATCGCGGAGGCCGACGTTGTCCTATTCATCGTCGATGCGCAGTCCGGCATCCTGCCGGTCGAGCACGACGTCGCCGATCAGCTTCGCCGCAGCCGGAAGCCCGTCGTCCTCGTCGCGAACAAGGCGGACTCGTGGCGCGGTGAGGCGCAGGCGGCGGAGTTCTACGCGCTCGGCCTGGGCGAGCCACATCCGGTCTCAGCGATCCAGGGCCACGGTACGGGCGATCTCCTCGATGTAGTCGTCGAGCATCTGCCCGCGGAGAAGGAAGAGGAGCTGTCGACCGATGCGCACGTCGCGATCGTCGGCAGGCCGAACGTCGGCAAGTCGAGCTTCCTCAACACTCTGGTCGGCAGCGAGCGCGCCGTCGTCAGCGAGATTCCGGGCACGACGCGCGATAGCCTCGACACCGCCATCGAGTTCCGTGGTCGTCGCTTGGTGCTCGTCGATACCGCCGGGATCCGCAGACGTGGGCGCATCGAGCAGGGCATCGAGCACTACGCGTTGCTGCGAACGGCGCACGCGCTCGAGCGCGCCGATGTCGCCATCCTGCTCACGGACGGGACCGAGGGCGTCACCGCGCAGGACACGCACATCGCGGGGTACGCGCTCGAGGCTGCGGTCGGCCTGGTGCTGGCGGTGAACAAGTGGGACGTGGTAGACCGTGGCGAGGAGATGACCGCGCAGGTCGAGGCCGAGGTCGCGCGTGAGTTCCACTTCGCGCCGTGGATGCGGCACCATTTCGTCTCCGCGAAGACCGGCCGAAACGTCGAGGCGACGCTCGAAGACGCGCTCAAGGTCGTCGACGAGCGCAAGAAACGCATTTCGACGTCCGACCTCCACAAGCTGCTGACCGAGGCGATCGCCGCGCATCCCCCGTCACCTCATCGAGGAAAGGAAGTGCGCTTCCGACACGTGACGCAGGCCCGCGGCAAGGCGCCGACGTTCGTGTTCTTCGTCGATCCGCCGGAAGGCGTGCACTTCACGTACGCGCGGTACCTCGAAAACAAGATCCGCGAGCGCTTCGGTTTCCCGGGGACGCCGATCAAGCTCGAGTTCAAGGCGTCGTTCGAATGAGCGACCCCGCGACGCTTCTCGCGCTCGCCATCGTCGCGCTCGTCGGCTACGGCATCGGTTCGATCTCGAGCGGGTACCTCGTCGGAAAGATCTACCGCAACGTCGATCTGCGAGAGGTCGGCTCCGGCTCCACCGGTGCGACGAACACGTTCCGTACCCTCGGGCGCGGCGCGGGCGTGCTCGTCGCGGTGTTCGACATCCTCAAGGGCGCGCTCGCGGTCCTGTTCGCACAGTTCCTCTTCACGATGGACAACGACGTGCGTCACCTCGCCGAAGCGCTCGCGGCTGTGGGTGCGGTGGCCGGCCACTGCTGGCCGCCGATGCTCCAGGGCCGTGGAGGCCGCGGCGTCGCGACCGGCTTCGGTGCACTGCTGTTCGTCGCTACGCCGGC
>DATEZK010000031.1:0-2664 GCA_035255665.1 Candidatus Limnocylindria bacterium | reverse complement strand
CGGTTCTTGCGCGACAGCGGATCGATGGTCGGAGCCTGGATCAGCACGTTCTTGTTCTGCAGGTCCTGTCGCACGAACTGCGGCATCGTCCAGATCGAGGCGTCGTGTTCTTCCACGAACGGGCGGATGAACGACCAGACCGGCTGGTGCGCGGTCGTGAGGTCGATGTGACAGCGCCATGCCCAGCCGGCTCGCTTCGGCTCGGCGGAGTAGTGGCGCAGGGCGACCGCCTGCGGGTCGTGAGCGAGCACGACGTCGGCGTGCGGCAGCTGGGCGGCGTTCTCGCGCGCCACATCGAGGAAGAGCTTCTTCTCCGCGTCCGACAGATCCAGGGCCATGCCCTGCAGCGCGTTGTGGATCTTCTTGGTGATGTCGAAGTACGCCGGCGGCGCGTCGAGGACGGCCCAGTGCGCGTCGACGCCCGCGTCCCGCAGGAGCGGAACGAGATTCTGCAGGATCTCCGCGACCCCACCGCCGTACGCCGTCGCGTTGATGTGGAGCATGCTGCGGCCGGCGGCCGCCGCCGCGAGCGTGCGCAGCTCGGCGTGACGCTTTTCGCCGATGATCTCCGCGTAATCGGCGATGTGCCGCGTGGCGCTGATCGGGACCTCGTGCACCGCTAACCCTTGACTGAGCCGGCGAGGATCCCGCGCACGAAGTAGCGCTGCAGGGAAAGGAATACGACGAGCGGCAGCACGGTGGAGATGAAGGCCGCGGCGGTCAGGCGCTGCCAGTCCTGCCCAAGTGAGTTGACGAGGTTGCTGACCGTCACGGTGAGCGGCGCGACGTCGGGTGAACCGCCGAGGAAGATCAGCGCGACGAGCAGGTCGTTCCAGACCCAGAGGAACTGGAAGATCGTGAGCGACGCGAGCGCCGGCACCGACAGCGGGAGGACCAGGCGGAAGAACGTGGTGAGCATGCCGGCACCGTCGATCGCGGCCGCCTCGAAGAGATCCTTGGGCAGCGCCCCGAAGAAGTTCCGCAGGAGGTAGATCGCGAACGGCAGCCCGTAACCCGTATGTGCGAGCCACACCGCGACGAATGTTCCGGTGAGGCCAAGGTTCTGGTAGGCCTGGAGCACGGGCACCAGCGTCACCTGCAGCGGCACGACGATGAGCCCCACGACCAGAAGGAACAGCGAGTTCCGCAGCGGGAAGTTCATCCAGGCGAACGCGTAGGCCGCGAACGCTGCGACGGCGATGGGTATGAGCGTCGCGGGGATCACGATCGTCAGGCTGTTCAGGAAGCTGGTGGCCATGTTGTTGGTGGTGAGGACGCGCTCGTAGTTCTCGAGCGAGAAGGCGAACGGCGGCGCGAAGGCCGTCCACCATCCGGTCGTGCCGACGAGCGCCGGCGGCCGGAAGGAGTTCACGATCGTCGCGATCGTCGGGATCGTCCAGATGAGCACGACCGTGATGATCGTGATGTGGACGGGCAGCTGGCCGAGCCGGCCGGCGAGCTTCACCGGATCGCCTCCTGCTCGCGGAGACGGCGCACGTTGAAGATGAGGACGGGAACGATCCCGGCGAGCAGGAGCACCGCGACCGCGCTCGCCCGGCCGTAGTTGCGGACCGTGAACATCTCCTTATACATGCGGTTCGCCAGCACCTCGGTGTCGAAGTTCCCGTTCGTCATCACGTACACGACATCGAAGGCCTTGAGGGCGAAGATCACGAGCGTCGTCGCGACCACGGTGATCGTCGGCAGGAGCAGGGGGAAGACGATCCGGCGGAAGACCATGACCTCGCTGGCCCCGTCGAGTCGAGCCGCCTCGAGCAGCTCGACCGGCACGCCCTTCAGCGCAGCGGAGAGGATCACCGTCGCGAATCCGCACCAGGCCCAGACGGCCACGATGATCAGGAGGAGGTTGTTCGTCGGCGACTGCGTGAGCCACGGCTGCGGCTCGCCACCGAAGAAGACAACGAGCGCGTTGAGCGTGCCCGTCTGTTCGACTCCCGGCGGCTGATACGAGTAGATGAACTTCCAGATCGTGCCGGCGGCAACGAACGAGATCGCTTGGGGCAGGAAGATGAGCGACTTGGCGAGGCCCTCGTAACGCACGCGGTCCGCAAGGACGGCGATGACCAGGCCGTTGATGAGGACGAAGCTGGTGAAGAAGACGATCCACCACAGGAGGTTGTTGCGGATCGCGATGTGGACTGCGGGGTCGGTCAGGATCGCGACGTAGTTATCTCCGCCGACGAAACTCGTTGACGTGGCGTCGAACAGGCTGAGGAAGATCGTCTGGATCGCCGGCGCGATGAGGAAGAAGCCGACGAACGCGAGCGCCGGACCGATCCAGATCCAGGGTCGCAGGCGCGGCCGCGCGCCTTCCGGCAGACGGTGTAGCAGCCACTCGGCTAAGAAGATGTAGCCGAGCAGTGCCGCGGCCGGCAGGAGGAGCGCTGCCGCGACCTGCGGGACCCGGTCGATCACTTCTTGTACGAGTCGGTCTGCACCTTATCCAGGCTGGTGAGTATCGAGTCGAGCTTCGTCGGGTCGTTCGTGTAGTCGAGCACTGCCTTCCAGAACGCGGCGTTCATCGCTTCCGGCATCAGGTCGCTCGCGTCGAAGCGGAAGACCTTCGCCGAGGTCAGCGCCTTCGCCGAGTCCCCCGAAATCTTGTCCGGGTATTCGGTGACCTTCTTGTCCGGGGAGAGAGCG
>DATEZK010000030.1:0-9328 GCA_035255665.1 Candidatus Limnocylindria bacterium | reverse complement strand
GCGACATTCCAGCGCTGGCTCGCGGGGACAGACTGAGCCGCTGCCGGGCGGCAGCGGCTCAATCGTTCGAGCTAGATCGTCGGTACGTTCTCCGGGCCCTTTTCCACCCCGGGCTTCTGACGCGGGACATCGGTCGGCCCTTCCGGACGCTCCGGGACTTCGCCGCCCTGCTTTCCTACTTCACCCGGAACAGGCTCGCCCGGGCGCGGGGGGAGTCCAGGCTCCTGCATCTAAAGAGGTCCTCCTGCGCTGTAGTCGTCCCTTGCGGACGCTGAGAAGAAGAGGAGCAGACGGCGTGCCGTCATAGACGATCGGCAAGCAGGCGCACCCGCGAACGGATGGAGTCGCGCACGCGGCGGAAGACGTCAAGGCGCTCGGCCTCGGTGCCGCGCGCGGCCGATGGATCGGGCACCTTCCAGCGGAGCTTGAGACCGCTGCGCGGTGGGACCGGGCAGCTCGCATCGCAGACGGTGACGACGACGTCCCACCCTTCGCCCACATCGTCGACGGACTTGCTCTCGTGCCGGGAGATATCGATGCCGAGCTCGCGCATCACGTTGATCGCGAGCGGATGTACGCGCGTGGCGCGTGTGCCGGCGCTCTGGATCGCGAAGCGGTCGCCGGCGAACGCGCGCAGGAATCCTTCAGCCATCTGAGAGCGGGCTGAGTTGTGCGCGCAGAGGAAGAGGACGCGCTTCACGCCGGCAAGCATGACGCGCGGCGCCGGAGGTCATCCGGCGCCGCGCGCAGATCAGGCGAGGACTGCGGTGCTGAGTGCGTCGATGAGCGAGCGGGGCGTCGTGCCGCCGCCGAAGATGGCGGGGCCCGCGTAGAAGATGAGAACGAGGACGATAAGGATCAGCAGGATGATGCCGATGATCATGCCGGCGCCGAATCCGCTGTCCGACGATCCGCTCGGATTCACGTTGACCTGGCCCATGGGTACCTCCTCTACAACTAACTAGGTCGCTAAAGACGCTCGCAAGCGCCGTGCCGTGGCCGCTCGCTCGCTTTTATGCTCGCCGCCCATGCGCAAAGGGCCGCTCCGTCATAAGTGGTTCGCGGCCTTCACGGCGGCCATCGGTCTCGGCTCGATCGCGGACGAGGTGGCCCGGCTGGCTCTGCCGCTCCTGGTGCTCGATCTCACGCACTCGATCGCCGCGGCGGCGACGCTTCGAGTGGTCCAGTCGATCCCGTACATCCTCTTCGGCGCGCCCGCCGGAGCACTCATCGACCGAGTGGACAAGCGCCGGCTGCTCATCGCCTGCGACATCGCAGGCATCGCGCTCACCGCGGCCATCCCCCTCTTGGCCATAGGCGGCGTCTTCTCGATCGAGCTCCTCTACGTCATCGGGTTCCTGCTCGGCACCGTCGAGGTGCTGTGGGGCGTCACCACCGACTTTAGCGTGATCCCGTCCCTGGTGGACGAGCGGGAGCTCACGGACGCGAACGCGATCTTCCTCGCGGCCGATCGCGCCGCACGCATCATCGGACCGACCCTCGGCGGGTTCGCCATCGCCGCCGTCGGCGGCGTGAGCGCGATGTGGATCGCAGCGCTCGCGTTCCTGCCGACGCTCCTCGTGTTCTACCGGATGCCGCCCATCCTCGAGATCTCCGCTGCACAGCTCGCTCCGCTCACGGTGCGCAACGTCGTCCACGAGATCGGCGACGGCTTCGCGTTCGTGTGGCGCGCGAAGGTCCTCCGCTGGCTCCTGGTCGTGATGTCGATCGCGAACCTCGGCGGTGTCGGCCTACGCGTGCTCATCCTCTATGTGCTGCGCGAGGAGCACCACCTCGACGAGGTGACGATCGGGCTCGCTCTCTCCGTCAGCGGCGGTCTCACGATCATCGGCTCGCTTCTCGCACCGCGCCTCGCGCGCGACAGGGCGATGGGTCACAGCATGATCGGCGTCATCCTCGCGTCGGGACTCGCCGCGCTCGCCGGCGCGTTCACGAACGACTGGCGGCTCATCACGCTCTTCTTCACCGGGCGCGAGATCGCATGGCAGGCGTTCATCATCTACGCGTTCATCCCGCGGCAACGTGACGTCCCTGCGAACTTGCGCGGCCGCGCCAACGGCGCGTTCCGGACCGTCGTGCTCATCTCCAACAGCGCGTCGCCGGCCGTGCTCTCCGCGATCGTCGTGGCGGCCTCGAGCGCAGTTGCGTTCGCGGTCGCCGGTGGTCTCGCACTCGCCAGCGCGGCGGTCGCGACGTTCTCGCCGCTACGGGACTACGCGGTGCGCGAACCCGCTGCCGATGAGGTCGCGAGCGCGACCACCGGTGAGGAATCCGTCGCGGTAACGGGCGAATGACCCCTTAGTCGCACCGCACGACGGCGCAGCTGATGGTATGACTGAGGTCGTGAAGAGAGCCTTGAGTCTCATCGTCTCTGCCGCGGTACTCACGACGGTCGTCTTCGGAGCCATAGGGATCACGCATGCGACCGTCTCGTTCCAGCAAGAGTCGCTGGCGCTCGCACCCGGTGAGATACGAACTCTCGAGGCCAGAACTCCCTTTGGTATCCCGTTCCGCAACGGACTCAGCTGGTCCGTCGACCCCAGTTGGTTGGGCAAGATGGACGAGCGCGGCGGCTTTCACGCTGGCGAGGTCAGCGGCTCCGGGACCGTGACCGCGCGGATCGGGCCGGCGTCGGCACGGGTCCCCGTGACGGTCACCTGCCCGAAGCTCTCCGACATCCAGGGCATCCGTTTCGAGGTGTCCTGCGGCCGTGCTGCTGACGTCTACGTCGACGTGGGCGCGAGCGGAGGCGCGGACCGCGCGCGCGAGGAGGTCGAGCGTGAGTCGGATCGCGTGTCCCGCGATCTCCAGATCACGAGCGATCTCCGCTTCCGCGTCTACTACCTCGGGTCGACGCAGGCGTTCCAGTCCGCGGTCTCGTGGCTTGGCCGCGGCTTCTCCGCAGGTCCGCGGGTGCGCGAGACCGAGGCCGTCTATCTGGACCTCCCCGACTTCATCGCGATCGATCAGTCACAGATGCCACAGTTCCAGACGGCGAACGCTCTTCGCCACGAGCTCGTGCACCGTTCCCTTCGTCACTTCGTGGGCTACGCGAACATCGACGAGGTCCCGTCCTGGCTCAACGAAGGCTGGGCGTTCCTGGAGGAGTCCGAGTCGGGTCGGCTGTACACAGAAGCTCGCGTCGCCTCGGCGTCCGGCGCGTTCTTCGGCAGATTGCCTTCGCTCGACACGCTGAGCGACCTCGGTAACTGGAACAGCCGCACCGGCCTCGACCACATCTATCAGTACTACGTCTCCGCACAGGCAACGCAGTTCCTGATCGACGACATGACACTGCCCGGTCTGCTGCGAGCTCTGAAGATCGTCGGCGAAGGCGAGTCCTTCAAGACGGCGCTGACACAGGCGGTCCCCGCGTTCGACTACAACTCTTTCGCGAGGCGCTTCAGCGATCGCGTGAAGACGCTGGTGTCCGGGTTCCCCGGGATCGTGGCCCCGCGTGGTTCGCCGGACGGTACCGGGAGCACCGTGATCGCATACGGCCTACGGCCGGGTGCGCAGGTGACGGTCACGACGACCGGTCCGCTAGAGCGCGTGTTCTCGGGCAACGTCGATCCCTACGGCGTCTACGTGAAGTACTTCGGTATGGAATGGCCCGTCGGTGAATACCGCGTGACGATCGAGACCGAAGGTCGACGACTCCCGGTGATTGCGACGCGCTAGGTGGACCTCGTCGTCGCGGTCGCCGTGTTTGCGCTGGTGGTCTGCGTCGGCATCTTCATTCGTCAGGCGAGGGGCAGTCGCTGCCCGCACTGTGGCAAGTGGCTCCGGGAAGCCCGCAGGTACTGCCCACGCTGCGGCGCGGACCTCGACTGACCTTCGTCTGTGAGTTTCGCCTAGATTTACGGTATTCCCACACAGACCGCATCCGGTAAGCGTGGCGACTGGCTGACGCTCGGCGAGGCCAGCCGGATGCTCGGCGTGGATCCGGACACACTCCGCCGCTGGGCCGACAACGGCAAGGTCGAGGTCTTCACGACTCCCGGCGGGCACCGCCGATTCCTGCGCTCCGCTATCGACGCGCTGCTGCCCCGCCCGCGCGCTGCCAAACGGCCATCGCTCACGTCGATCGGTGAAGCACCTGACAAGGTCGCGGCCGAGTTTCGGAAACGCGTGCGCACCGATGTCAGCGACCAGGACTGGCACACGCGCTTCGATGAGAACTCGCTGCGCTGGTTCCGCGAGCGCGGCGTCCGGATGAGCGACCTCATGCTCGGTCACCTCGACACTGCGCGGCGCGCCGGGCAGGAGCAATACCTGACGCAGGCCGAGTCACTCGGCCGCGAATACGGGGTCGAGGCGAAGCGAGCCGGCCTCTCGCTGGGCGAGGCGACGCAGGCGTTCCTCTTCTTCCGCGCTCGCTTCATGGCAGAGATCGCTCATGTCGCGCGGCGCCGGTCGCTCGAGTCTGGACAGGCCGCGTCGCTCTTCGAGGAGGCGGACCGCGCGCTCGACCGCATCATCCTCGCGATGATCGCCGGACACCAGACGGCACCGATCGCCCCGGCTGGCTAGCATCGGGCGCATGCCCGAGATCGCTGCGCTGCGGAAGCGCGCGCTACACGCGATCGATCAGCGGCGCGAGGCGCTGTTCGCGCTCTCGCGCGCGATACACGCGAAGCCCGAGACGGCGTACGAGGAGCGCGAGGCCAGTGCGCGCATCGCCGAGTTCCTCGAGAAGGCCGGCTTCAAGGTCGAGCGTGGCTACAAGGGCATCGAGACGTCGTACCGCGGCGACGCCGCGGGGAAGAACGGCGGTCCGCGCGTCGCGATCCTCGCCGAGTACGACGCGCTCGCGGAGCTCGGGCACGGCTGTGGACACAACCTCATCGCGATGATCGGCACGGGCGCCGCGATCGCCGTGCGCGAGGTCATCGGCGACGTCGAGGGTTCGCTCGCGGCGATCGGCACGCCGGCGGAAGAGGGCGGCGGTGGCAAGGTCGCGCTGCTGCGCGCCGGCGGCTTCGACGACGTGGACGCCGCGATGATGATCCACCCCACGACCGGTCGGAGCCTCGCTGGCCGTCACTCCCTCGCGTCGAACCGCGTCCTGGTGGAGTACTTCGGCAAGGCCGCGCACGCCGCGTCGCAGCCCGATCAAGGGATCAACGCGCTCGACGGTCTCATCCAGCTGTTCAACAGCGTGAATGCGATGCGCCAGCAGCTGCGTCCCGACGCGCGGATCCACGGCATCATCACGAACGGCGGCAGCGCCGCGAACGTGATCCCCGACCACACCGTTGGCCGCTTCAGCGTGCGCGCGCTCGACCGCCGCTATCAGCAAGAGGTCCTCAAGCGATTCATGGCGTGCGCGGAGGGCGCGGCGACCGCGACCGGGACCAAGGTCAAGATCACGGTCCACGAGAACGCGGGCTACGAGAACATGGTCTTCTCCACGCCGATGGCCGAGCGGTGGACGCACCACATGAAAGGCCTGGGCATGCAGGTCTTCGAGGCGCGCGACGACGAGCGCGTCGGCTCGACCGACATGGGCAACGTGATGCAGGTGATGCCGGCGATCCATCCGTACATCGCGATCGGGACCGAGCCCGTTCCGGGGCACTCGATCGCGTTCCGCGATCTCGCGGTCACGCAGGGCGCGCTCGACAACGCGCTGGTCGCCGCGAAGGCGCTCGCGCTCACCGCGCTGGACGTGCTCACCGACCCCGCCGTCCTCCAGCGAGCGCGCGCGGAGTTCGACGAGCGGCGCAAGGTTGGTGTCGTGAAAGGGCGCGCGTCCTAGGCCTCGGCCGCGAGGCCCTCGCGCTCACGTGGGCCCAGATCCTGTGGGGCGTCGGCTTCGGACTCTTCGCCACGCTCTCGCCGCTGTTCCTGAAGGACCTCGGCGCCTCGCCGACGGACATCGGTCTTGTGTTCGGCGCCGGCAACATCGCCGCCGCACTTGTGTTCATCCCGATCGGCCTTGCTGCGGACCGCTGGGGTCGCAAGCCGTTCCTGATCGGGGTCTGGTTCTGCTCGACGCTCGGCGCGGCGGCGTTCCTGCCGCTCACCGACTGGCGCGGCGCCTTCATCGGCTCGTTCCTCTACTTCGTGGGCTCCGCCGCGTTCCCACTGATGAGCGCGCACCTGGCGGCGACGACGCCGCGGGCAAAGCTGGCCGGGGAGATGGGGCTGGTGTACGGCGCGTTCTTCTTCGGCACGATCCTCGCGTCACCATTCGCGGGCGGGATCGGCGCGGCGGTCGGGCTGCGTGGCGGCCTCGTTCTCGCAACGATCGCGTTCCTGGCTTCTTCGCTGATGACGCTGCGACTCGCCAACACGCCGACCGTTCCACATGTGCCGGGTCCACCGCTGCCCCGCGCGTTCTGGACACTGCTGGTGATCACGCCACTCGCCGCGGTCATCGCGGTGATCGTGAATCCGCTGTTCCCCATCTACGTGCGCGACATCGCGGGCGTGCCGCTCGAGCGCGTCGGGATCTATGTCGGGCTCGTGGCCTTCGGCTCGGCGGCGTTCGCGGCACTGAGCGGACGCATCGCCGACCGCGTCGGTCCGGTGCCCGCGGTGATCGGCGCGGGCGCGGTCCTCACGCTGGCCGCCGCGACGATCGCGCTCTCGGGTCGTTCTGAGGTCACGCTCGCGATCGGCTCGTTCCTCCTCGGTGCGCAGACCGCGCCGAACCCGGTCCTTGCCGCGGCACTCGAGCGCATCCTCCCGCCGGCCCGCGCGTCCCTTGGGTACACCGGCTTCCAACTGGTCTACGCGCTCGGCTTCGGCGGCGGCGGCCTGCTCTCCGGGGTCCTCTACGACGCCGATCCGCTCCTGCCACTGCTCGTACAGGTCTCACTGGCGCTGCCCGTAACGGCGACCATTGCGGTGATCGTCGCGCGAATCATGTCCGCGCGTCGCGCAACCTAGAATCCGAGTCCCGATGCTCGTCGCCAAGGAAGCTCCCACGGCCAACAAGCACCTCTTGTCCTGGGTGGACGAGATGGCGCGTATGTGCAAGCCCGACCAGGTCTATTGGTGCGACGGCAGCGACGAAGAGGCAAGGCTCCTCACCGAAGAGGCGGTCGGCGACGGCGTGCTCATCCCGCTGAATCCCGACAAGCGCCCGCGCTCCTACTACTCGCGCTCGAATCCGAACGACGTCGCCCGGACCGAGGAGCTCACATTCGTGTGCACGCCGACGAAGGCCGAGGCGGGCGCCACGAACAACTGGATGGAGCCCGAGGAAGCGCGCCGCAAGCTCGCGGCGATCTACGACGGCGCGATGAAGGGCCGAACGATGTACGTCGTTCCGTACCTCATGGGTTCGCCTGACTCGCCGTTCGCGATGCTCGGCGTCGAGCTGACGGACTCGGTCTACGTCGTCCTGAACATGCGGATCATGTCCAGGATGGGCAAGGTCGCGCTCGACCGGCTCGCCGATTCGAACGACTTCAACCGCGGACTTCACTCGGTCGCCGACTGTGATCCGGAGCGCCGCTATATCGCGCACTTCCCGCAGGACAACACGATCTGGTCCGTCGGATCCGGATATGGCGGCAACGCGCTGCTCGGAAAGAAATGCCTCGCGCTGCGGATCGCGAGCTATCGCGCGAAGCACGAGGGCTGGCTCGCGGAGCACATGATGCTGCTGGAGGCCGAGAGCCCCGAGGGCGAGACGCATTTCATCGCCGGCGCGTTCCCGAGCGCGTCCGGCAAGACCAACCTCGCGATGCTTGTACCGCCGCCTGAGTTCCAGGGCTGGAAGCTGCGCACGATCGGGGACGACATCGCCTGGATGCGCGTCGGCGACGACGGCCGGCTCTACGCGGTGAACCCGGAGTTCGGGTTCTTCGGCGTCGCGCCGGGGACCAATTACCACACGAATCCGAACGCGATGAAGATGCTCGAGCACGACTGCATCTTCACCAACGTCGCGCTCACGCCGGACAAGGACGTCTGGTGGGAGGGCATGGACGGACCGGACACCGATCTCATCGACTGGCGTGGGAAGCCGTGGAAGCGCGGCGCGAAGGAGCCCGCGGCCCATCCGAACAGCCGCTTCACCGCGCCGATGGAGAACAACACGGCGCTGTCGCGCTACGCGAAGGACCCGCGCGGAGTCCCGATCTCAGCGATCCTCTTCGGCGGCCGGCGTTCGACCACCGTCCCGCTGGCTCTCGAGTCGTTCAATTGGACGCACGGCGTCTACCTGGGTGCGACCGCTGGTGCGGAAACGACCGCGGCGATCACCGGCGCGGTCGGACGCATCCGACGCGACCCGATGGCGATGCTCGCGTTCATCGGCTACGACGCGGGCACGTACTTCGCGCACTGGCTCTCGATGTTCGGGCGCATGACCCACCCGCCGAAGATCTTCATGGTGAATTGGTTCCGCAAGAGCGACGAGGGACGCTTTCTCTGGCCCGGCTATGGCCAGAACATGCGCGTCCTGAAGTGGATCATCGACCGCTGCGCTGGACGCGCCGGCGCGCTGGAAACGCCGATCGGGTACACCCCGCGGCCTGCCGATCTGGACCTTCGCGGTATCGACGCGAGTCCCGAGGCGATCGAGTCCGCCCTGCGCGTGAACCCGGACGAGTGGACGAAGGAGCTAGAAGCGCACGCGGACTGGTTCGAGAAGATCGGCGGGACTGTGCCGGAGGCACTGCGGCTACAGCGCCGTTTGCTTCTCGCGACATTGAAGGCGGAGCAGCCGAACTAGCAAGGCGTACTCTCGGTTTTCGATGGGTCCCTTCGATCGTTTCAACGACCGTGCGAAGCGCGTGCTCGCCCTCGCTCAGGATGAGGCGATCCGCTTCAACCACAACTACATGGGGACCGAGCATCTGCTGCTCGGACTGGTGCGCGAGGGCGAGGGCGTCGCCGCGAGGGTATTGGATTCACTTGGCGTCGAGCTCTCAAAGGTTCGCGCGAGCGTCGAGACGATGATCGGTCGCGGCCCCAGCACGGCGTCGCCCAACGAAATCACGCTGGCACCGCAGCTGAAGCAGATCATCAGCAACGCGATCGAAGAATCCCGCAAGCTCGGCCACAGTCACGTCGGGACGGAGCACCTGCTGCTCGGGATCGTGCGGCAACCGGAGAGTACTGCCGCGAAGATCCTGGCGTCGCTGGCTCCCGACCTTGAGAAGGTACGGCACGAAGTCATCGCGACGCTCGGTCGAGCCGCACCCCCTGGGAGCCCATTGCTGGACTCGGCACGCCCAAGTGGCTCCGGCGGCCCGTTCGACCGTTTCAACGACCGGGCCAAGCGCGTCCTCGCGCTCGCGCAAGACGAGGCGATCCGCTTTAACCACAACTACATCGGCACCGAGCA
>DATEZK010000029.1:0-4544 GCA_035255665.1 Candidatus Limnocylindria bacterium | reverse complement strand
TGCCGAGCGCGAGTGCCTCGACGAGTTGGTTCATCCCCTCGAGGACCTTCGTGCGGTCCGCCAGGCGCTCGCGCTGGTCCTTGACCTCCTCCAGCGCGAGAACGGCCGCGAGCGTTGGCGCGGACGCTTCCGCGATCGCTTCGCCCACGCGTAGCTCGCTGGCGGTCCACTCGCTGGGCGACGAGCACGACAGCACCAGGAGGCCGATCACATCGCCACGGTGCACCAGAGGGATGAAGAGCGCGGCCGCCATTCCGTATCTCGCGCGAACGCGCTCGGAGATGCCGGGCTCCCCCCTGGCATCGCTCACGACGACCGTGCGGCGCGTGCGCAACGCGCGCTGACGCGGAGAGTCGCGGAGCGTCGGATCCGACTCGAAATACTCCGAGGCCCCGCTCGCCGCGACGGTGTGGCCCTTGATCGCGTCGGCGCCGGTGAAGAAGAAGATGCGGTCGACGCCCAGCGACTGCCGTGCGACATCGAGGACGGCACGCATGATCTCGCCGCGGTCGCGGGCGCGGGCGAGCGCCAGACCGACCGAGCGCGCGACGCCGAGCTCGACGTTCTGCGCGGCGAGGTCCAGCGTCCGCTGGCCGAGCGTCGCGCGCGTCGCTTCCATCGTCCGCGTGATGAGAGCCGTCATCGCCACCGTCGCCACGATGGCAGTCATTCGTATCGACCCCACCGCGATCTCGGCCTGGTCGCCCTGACCGCTGACGATGTCGATGAGCATGATGGTGAAGAAGGTGACGGTCGCGATGACACCGGTGACGATCGTGCCGGAGAGTCGCATGGCGAAGGTGGTCGCCAGCGTTGGCAGGAGAAAGAACACGAAGTACGGCGAGTTCACGCCACCGGTCAGCACGAGAAGTATGGCCGCGACGACCTGGCTGATCGCCGTTCCAACGACGAAGTTCATCTGCCCGAAGACGGCCGCCGGCAGCAGGTGGAACCACGTCGCCGCGAATACCGCCAGGAGCCCCGCGCAGAACAGGAGGCCCCCGCGGGACACCGCATCCGTGGTCGGAAGCGCGGCGCACGCGACCAGGATCGCGGCCATACCCCAGGTGGCGATCTCGAACGCGACTCTTGTGCGGCGATCGAAGCCGCTCGGCCTGTCCGCCGGCTCGGTCGCCATATCGACCCCATGGTGCGCCAAGTCAGTCGGCTTGTCGCCGTCTGGCGATCGGTGCCTCTAGCGCTCGCTGAGGCGCGCGGACCCGGGTACTGCGACGGGCTGGCGCACTGCCGCTTCGCGGCGCTCGTCCTCGATCATCGCGACGAAGGCGTCGACGGCGATCTCGCGCCACTGCGTACCGCGGCAGCGCAGCAGCTCCGGCCGCACCTGCTCCCAGGCCATGCCTCGCCGATAGGGACGGTCGCTCGTCATCGCGTCGTATGTGTCCGCGACGGAGATGACTGAGACCTCTAGCGGCAGCTCGTCTCCCTGCAGCCCGCGTGGATAGCCCTTGCCGTCATGACGCTCGTGGTGCGCGAGCACCAGCTCGGCGCCCTCCCAGAACTCCGGCAGACGCCGAAGGAGTCGATGCCCGATCTCGACGTGACGCCGCATCTCGGCCTGTTCCCCCGCGTCGAGCGGCCCAGCCTTGAGGAGCACGAGGTCGTTCGTTCCGATCTTGCCGATGTCGTGCACGCGCGCGGCGTCGCGGATGAGCTCGATCTGCGAGTACTGCAGCTTCAGCCGGCGCGCGAGGCGCTCGGCGAGCGCGGCGACGCGCTGCGAGTGGCCGTGCGTGTATGGGTCTCGCAGGTCGATGAGGTCGGCGAGCTCGAGGATGGCGGCACGCGTCTGCTCGCGCACGCGCGCGCTGTCGCGGAGCGTGATCAGCATCGCGACCATCGGCACCGCGAAGAGCACCAGCGCTAGCGGCTGTCCGTCGGCGGAGACGGCGGCGATCGCGCCGAGCAGGTAGAGGCCGGTCATCTGCGCGAGATCGCGACGGTGCAGCGCCCAGAAGGACGCGAAGAGGCGGCGCTTCATCTGCAGCGCGACCGCGACTTCCACGAGCGCCGTCTGCGTGAGATAGCGCGCGGCACCGGCGGCGAGGATCGGCAGCGGCTGCGCGAGCAGCGGCCGGGCGCCGTCCGCGAGCGCGAGGTATGCGGTGGCCGCGGCGCCGGTCGCGAGCGCGGACACTGCAGCGGTGAACGCGCGGTTGTACCAGGGCATCTTCGCGTTGCGGAGGTGCAGCCCGACAAGCGCGCTGACGGCGGAGACCAGGATCGAGACGAACGGACCGAGCAGGAGCGCCGCCGCGAACAAAGGAGTGTCGTCGACCGTGAGCTTGACCTTGAGCGAGAGGTGCACCGGCCAGATCTGCGCGACGGTCGCGAGTCCCAGAAGGATCGCGATCACGACGAGGTCCTCGGTCCCGCCGGGACGCGGGCCGAGCGACGCGAGGCCAAGCCCCGCGGCGCCCGCAACGATCACGGCGACGATGTAGGTCCGCAGCTGCCAGCGAAGGCGCGACATCTACGGGAGCAACAGTTTGTAGTTGGCGACCGTGACCTGGTTCGACTTCCCCTTCACCGTGGTCGTAAGGAAGAGGCCTGTCCCGGTGACGCGTGTCACGGTCTCGAACGACTGCGTGGCGTTCAGCGTGACGCGCACCACGACCGGCAGGCCGAGCAGTCCCCACCAGCGCGGCAACGACTTGACCACCTTGCCCTGGAGCGGCACCCTGCCGGAGATCGTGACGACGGCGGCGATCGCGTTCTGTGGCACGTGGAGCTCGAACACGACCGGACCCGTGATGCTGTTGACGTACTGCGCGGGGAACGACGTCGTGACGTCCACGATGTTCCCGTTCACGATGAAGACCGGATCCTCGGAGCACCACTCCACACCCGCGTCGGCTTGTCCCGACGGGATAGTGCTCATGAGGAGCGCGAAGACAAAGCAATACACGAGACGACGCATCTGTTCTTCTCCACCCATCCGACCTACCCCACCGGTACCTTCGGTCAGTGGATGCAGTCTCCATACGGGGCGTGCGCGTGTGGTGTCGCCGTCGTGACAAGAAACCTCAAAGGAAAGTAAACGCGCTAGTGGTTGATGAGCGAGAGAGGGTCGATGAGCTCACCGTTGCGCCACACGACGAAGTGCACGTGTGGACCGGTCGTCATCCCGGTCATGCCGATCGCGCCAATGATCTGGCCCCGTCGCACCTCGTCGCCCGCGGCGACGCGCGGTGGCGCGATACGGTCATCGAGGTGCGCGTATAGCGACACGAGACCACCGACGTGCGCGATCAACACGACCATCGCGCCGTCGGGCAAATGCCCAACCCATACGACGCGTCCCGGTGCGGCCGCGACGACCGGCGAGTACATCGCGGTAGCGATGTCGATGCCTTCGTGGAAGTGCCGGTAGTAGACGCCTCGGTATTCGCGCGCGGGCTCGAACCTGTAGCCGGTCGGCCCGAATTCCTGTGTGAGCTCGCCCTGCACAGGGACCATCCACGCCCCGTTCGCGGGGGCCATCACCGCGTACGGCGCGAGGGCCACAGCGTGTGCCTCGAGCGCGACGTGCTGCTCGTTCAGCTCCACGCGCAGCGTGCGCATCTCCTCGGCGGCTTCGCGGGTCGCGGCGGATACGGTCGTGTCGGAGGGGACCCGCGGACTTGCCGAAAGGCGGAGCGCCTCGCGCTCCAGACGATCGCGCACCGCGCTGGGCTTCTGGGTGAGGGTGGCGAGCGTGCTGATCTGGGCGGCTGTCTCGTTTCGTGCGGCTGCGACCTCGTGCGCCTGTTGCTGCAGCGCGGTGATGTCGCGCGCCGAGTCCTTCGCGTAGTTGATGACTTCCTCGTAATTGGCGCCGCTTGGTGCCGCGCGACCGGCGCGAGGCGCGGGGGCCGCACGCGGCGGGTCGTCAGCAAGCACGGGCGCCGCCATCCCCAAGAACACGAGGAGGACGGCGCCCGCGATCGCAGCTGCCCCGAAGGGGCCGTGAACCAACTTCTTCCCCACGCGGCAAGACTGCGTGTGAACAGCGGTACACCGGCGACCTGCCCCGTGCACAGGCGAGACGGTCAGGAGCCGTATGGCCGTTAGACGATCAAGCGTGCGAAACCGTAGACAACGACGCTCCGGCGTTCGGAGCTCGTGCGCAAATGGGCCGAAGTTTCAGGCCCTGTTCCTGGTTGGCTCATTCGTTGATACGAGCCCGCGACCGAATTCGCTCGCTTGCTCGACCCTGCATTTTGAGGCTCCGGGCCGTCATCGAGCGCGCTGGTAGCGTCGCGGCGTGGAAACGCCGAGCGCATCGATGATCGCGCGTGCTGCTCAAGGCGCGCTGGGCGATCCGCGGGCTGAGGTGCAGTCGTGGGACCGGGCGCCGCTCTCATGGCTCGCTATCGCGAGCACGACAGCCGAGCTAACTCGTTACAGCGGAACAAGTGCGGACGGACGGCCGTGGTCCGCGATCCTCAAGGTGCTCCGCCGGCCCGAGAGCGCAACGACAGCGGAGTGGCGGCGCGAGGCGGATGTCTATGCGTCCAGGTTTCTCGATTCGCTCCCGCCTG
>DATEZK010000028.1:0-2607 GCA_035255665.1 Candidatus Limnocylindria bacterium | reverse complement strand
CGTCGTGCGACCGCTCGCGCGCCGCGGACCGGTGCGCACCGTCGTTCACGTCCTGCGCCATCCATTGGTCGCGGCCATGGTCTTCGTCGGCGGCGTGTTCCTCTGGCACTGGCCGGATCTGTACGTCGCGGCGGTGACGGATGCGCGGGTGCACCTGCTCGAGCACGCGCACTTCTTCGGTGGAGCGACGCTGTTCTGGAGCGTCGTGATCGACCCCGTGCCGTTCCGCGGAACGCTGCCCTACGCCGCTCGCATCGTCTATCTGCTGGTCGCCGGCGCCGCGCAGAACACGCTGCTCGGCGGACTCCTCTCGTTCTCGACGCGGGTGCTGTACCCGCACTATTCCGATCGCACCGCGGCCTACGGCATCGACGCGCTCACCGATCAGCGGATCGGTGGTGCGCTCATGTGGGTCATCGGCGATGCCGTGTTCCTGCTCGGCGTTTCGCTCGCGTTCTTCCGCTGGCTCGCGCACGAGGAGGAAACGCAGCGTCGCCGCGAGCGCGGTACGCTGCATTCGTGACACGCCTTCCCCTCGCGCTGCTCCTGGGCCTCGCCTTGACCGTCGCGGCGTGCGCCGGCGCGGCCGAGACGATCCCGCCGGACGTCGACCTCGCGGTGACGATGAAGGACTACAGGGTCGAGCTCAACGTGGACACGGTGAAGGCGGGCACGGTGAAGATCGGCGTCAAGAACGCCGGCGGCATGGAGCACTCATTTGAGCTCATCAAATCCGACCTGCCGTTCGACAAGCTGCCGATCGACTCCGGCGCGGCAAAGGCGAAAGAGGACGGGCTCATCAAGCAGGTGAAGAGCATTGGCGTCGGCAAAGTCGCGACGCTCACCGCGGATCTCGCGGCCGGGAACTACGTGGTCATCTGCAACGTCGCGGGTCACTACCAGCTTGGGATGCGGGTCGCGCTGAAGGTTCAATAGAGCGGCGCGATCACTCCAGCACCAGCAGGAAGTTGACGAGGTCCGTCACCTGTTGCTCCGACAGACCAAGATTCGGCATCGCCGTCCCTGGCTTCACCGCCGGCGGATTGGAGATCCAACGCCGCAGGTTCTCTTCGTTGACCGGTGACAACAGGCCCCCGACGATGCTCTTCTGGCTCGCGACGTGCGTCAGATTCGGGGCGCCTGGGAACTTGCCGCCCGTCAGTCGATCGATCGTGTGACAGCCCGCGCACGCAAGGCTCCGGAAGAGCTCTCGGCCTCTCCTCGCCTCCTCGGATGTGAACCGATTCGCGCGGATCTTCGCTTCATCGATCCAGGCCGCGTACTCATTCACCGGGTGCGCGACAAGGGTGACCAGCATGTCGGCATGCCCATCGCCACAGAACTCGAAACACTGACCTTTGTATGTTCCGGGTCTGTCGGCCTGGAGCCAGAGTTCGGTGGCACGTCCCGGAACCGCGTCCCTCTTACCGCCGAGCGACGGGACCCAGAAGGAGTGGATCACGTCCTTTGCGGAGAGCTCAATGCGCACCTTCATGCCAACGGGGATGTGCAGTTCCTGCGCGTCCGTCAGATGGCTACCGTCGTTCAGCCGGAAGCGATCCTCGCGCGGATAGCTGAAGTTCCAGGCCCACTGCACGCCCTCGGCCTGGATCACCATCCCGACGTCGCCGCCGCGCGAGTTGTTGATGAAGTCGAGCTTCTGCCACGACAGCACCGAGAAGCTGACGACCATGATCGTCGGGATGATCGTCCACGTGAGCTCGAGCATGTTGTGTCCGTGGAACTGCTGCGCGACGTGACCCGGCCGCTCGCGGAACTTGATGCCCGCGTAGATGAGCGCGCCGTCCACGATCGCGAGCACGACGACGGCGGCGATGAACATGATCCAGTAGAGGTCGGCGATCGACCGTGCCACGGGACCCTGCGGATCGTTCGGCCAGGGTCCCTCCGCGAGCGCGGGGACCGATGAAACGAGGGCGATGACGAGTGCGGTGATGACGCCGAGGGCCACGCGAATGCGGACCGGGAACATCGCGACAAAGATTAGGGCGTCATTTCGACACGCGCCAATCGCCCCCATAGACTGACGCCCGTGTCCGGACACCATGAAACGACGACGACGGCCGAGCCCGAGCCGCATCTTCCGCCGCCGAGTCTTTCACCGCCGATCATCGGTCTCGGCGTAACGATCCTCTCATTCGGCCTCCTCTTCGGTCCCGTGCTCATCGTGCTCGGCGCGGTGATCCTCGTGATCGGGATGGTCACCTGGCTTATCGATGACGCGAACACCTTTGTCGCCGCGGGCGACCGCGACCATGGCCACGGCGGGCACTAGGCGATGAGCACGCGCACCGAGGATCGGCCGATCGTGCGCGGGCGGCGCGAACGCCCGCGCGACCGCCTCCCAGCCAATGAGACCGGCCTCGAGGCGCAGCCCGGCCGGTTCTCCCACGCCATGTGGGCCTGCATCCTCTTCGTGTCGAGCGAAGCGATGTTCTTCCTCGCTCTCTTCACGACGTACTTCTTCCTGAGGGCACGCGTGCCGGAGTGGGAGCCGATCTTCCAGCGCTGCATCGAGCACTGTGAGAAACCAGCGTGGAACTCGGTCACGCCGATATTCGGGACGCCCGTGCCGCTCGTCGCGCT